>JAEMSI010000073.1 GCA_016462905.1 Polynucleobacter sp.
CTTATCAGGTTTTATTCGGGCTAGGATTGACCGTCCATCATTTAACGCATTTCGCAAATGCGGATACAGATCATTCTTTACCAACAGTTAGTGAGCAGTGGCAGGTATTTGAGCACAGTACGCAATTTCTTGAGGGTTTCCGAAGTGCGGCTAATTCCGCGGCTATTTTGCGGCATGCAAATACCCACGCTGATTGGACTAGACCTGGAATTATGCTTTACGGGGCGTCGCCATCTGGCTTATGGGATGACATTGCTGGATATGATTTAAAGCCTGCTATGCAGTTAGCATCAGTCATTATTTCGATTCAAGACCTAGAACCTGGACAGACAGTTGGCTATGGCGGAAACTTTACAGCTACCCAAATGACGCGAATTGGTGTCATTGCTTGCGGGTATGCAGATGGATACCCGAGAAGTGCCCCTGTGGGCACCCCTGTTTGGGTTGGTAATAATAACTCCGATCATGGTTGCATAGTTCCAGTAATCGGGCGTGTTTCCATGGACATGTTGACTGTTGACTTATCTCAAGCTGCTTTTGCTGAAGTAGGCTGTCCGGTTGAATTATGGGGCGCGAAGGTACCGATTGATCAAGTGGCCAAACCTGCTGGCACAGTTGGTTACGAATTAATGTGCGCTTTGGCTACACGGGTTCCTGTACGTGTTGCTTCGGATTGATTGAGCCAAAGCTCAGTTATTTACCAAGGGAACTTCATTCTGATCTGAGTTACGTACTAAGTGAAGTACTCGACGAAGACCTTAATTAGTGATATTCCAGATTTGCCACCAAGCAGATTTCTTCGCTGTAATCGACATCCTAGACCCTGTTTGGAATATTTTACTATCCGGGAAAGTCTCTTTAAAAACGCGCATCGACGAAGCGCTTAAGTCCTTCATACCAAGCGCATCGTAGGATTTAACCATAAGATACAGGGCTTCTTCAATAGCCGGTGCTCGGTCATAGTCTTTGATTGCATTTTGCGCCCGATTAATCGTTGCTAAATACGCTCCCCGACGGAAGTAGTACCGTGCCGCATTGACATCACTTTCCGCTAAAGAGTTGACAATATAGCGCATTCGGTCAGTTGCATCTGGAGCATACTTACTATTAGGGAACCGGTTTACGAGTGTTTTGAACGCTTCGAAGGCATCTTTTGAAGCTTTGGGGTCACGCTCGCTCAAGTCTTGGCCAGAAAAAGTAGCAAAAAATCCTAAATTATCATTAAAGGTAATCAAGCCCTTTAAATAATAAGCGTAATCGATTTCAGGGTGTCCTGGGTGGAGTTGGATAAAACGATTGATCGCGATTTGAGCTAATTCAATATCTCCGCGTTTCCAATTACAAAAGGCGATGTTTAATTGCGCCTGTTCGGCCATGGGGCCAAATGGATAACGGGATTCTAACTTCTCGTAATACTTCACACAATTTGGGTAGTCTGCATCTTTAAAACTACTTTTTGCTTCATTTAAAAGTTTAGATTGCGACCAGCCAGCAGTAATATCCTCATCGGTACTTGCACATCCTGCCAAAGTGACTAGACAGATAATCCCCATAAACCGCAAATATTGGGTTATTTTGGTCATCAAACTCAATCGAAGCGTATAAACTGTCAAATTAGGCTCTTTAAATAATTAAGAAATCAATGGAATTGAGTGATTATATCGACGATGTGGTGCAAGGGGAAGATGTTCCCGAAAACCCTTCCATTTCTATCGTTATACCGCCCAGTTTTCGGGGGCAGCGGATTGATAAGGCCCTTGGTTCTTTGATTGGAGATTATTCACGCAGTAAAATTCAGCAGTGGCTCCAAAGCGGCATCATTCAATCTGCAGGAGAAGCGCTCTTACCAAAATATACCGTCCTTGGGAATGAGCAAATTTCCATTGCCGTGCCAAGCGACCCACAAAATACGGCTTACCAACCAGAAGATATACCTCTACAAATCGTCTTTAGCGACGCCTCGATTGCTATTATCCATAAACCAGTAGGACTGGTAGTGCATCCAGCGGTTGGTAATTGGGGTAAAACCCTCTTGAATGCTGTCTTACATCACTTCCCAGAATGTTCCTTAGTTCCTCGAGCTGGCATTGTGCATCGTCTGGATAAAGACACCTCCGGACTATTAGTGATTGCTAAAAATTTAATTGCGCAAAATGCTCTTGTTAAGCAATTACAAGAAAGATCCATGCAGCGTCGTTATCTAGCATTAGTTTGGGGTAAGGCGCCGTTGATAAAAGAGATTGATCAACCGATTGGCCGGGACCCCCATCATCGCCTAAAAATGGCA
>JAEMSI010000074.1 GCA_016462905.1 Polynucleobacter sp.
TTCACCCCAGTGTGCCAGTTAAATCAGTTGCTGAACTAACTGCTATGGCAAAAGCTAAACCAGGATCTATCAATTTTGGCTCTGGCGGTAAAGGCATCTCCTCCCACATTACCGGTGAACTTTATAAAGCAGCAGCAGGTATTGATATCGTGCACATTCCGTATAAAGGCTCTGGACAAGCGGTCGCTGATGTAGCCGCGGGACAAATCCAAATGGTTTTCTCTGACATGGCGCCCGCCGTCGCTCTCATTAAGGGTGGTAAACTGCGTCCATTAGCGGTAACTTCTACCCAACGCTCAAATATCATGCCAGAAATTCCAACAATGATTGAAGCTGGCTACCCTAATTTCGAATCTGTTGTTTGGTGGTCTTTAGCCGCCCCCAAAGGCACTCCCCAAGCAGTTATTCAACGCCTCAATTCAGATCTATCAAAAATCATGGTCTCCGCTGAAATTAAAGAGGCCTTCGATAAACTTGGTATCACGCCATTACACAGCACACCAGCCCGCGTTCATGAAATAGCTAAAAGAGACTCTCCGATCATTGGCGAACTACTCAGAAAATCTGGTGTGGAAAAGGAGTAAAAGGAACCGCTTTCTCTATTAACCTAGCACTTGTCCTAATTGTATTTTTTGTATATTAATTCATACTAAACAGAATGAATCTATTTGAATTACGCCTGCAATAGATATTTTTTTTGATTCGGATTTATTTTTTAGGGAATTATTATGCGAAATTTCATCATTCGAAATACTCTTCGCCTGAATTTTATCAGTCGTCTATGGATTCTTTCTATCCTAAGTATTACTACAGTATCATCTATCGCTTACGCTCAGTCAACCTATCCTAACCGACCAATTAAGTTTATTGCTCCGTTTCCTCCAGGAGGAACAAGCGATGTTCTTGGTCGAATCATGGCTCAAAAATTAAGCGATGCCCTAGGTCAATCTGTCATCGTAGAAAATCGCCCAGGAGCATCTGGGAATATCGGGCATGATATTGCCGCAAAGGCCGCACCTGATGGCTATACACTCCTTCTTTCAAATAGTAGTACCGTAGTGAATAATCCTCACTTATTCAAACAAATGAGTTTTGATTGGTACAAGGACTTTAGTCCAATCTCGTTGGTCGCTATCGCCGGCCTAGTACTTGTAGTTCATCCGAGCGTTCCCGTAAAAAGTGTCAGCGAACTAACAGCACTTGCCAAATCCAAGCCAGGTCAGTTGAATTTTGGCTCTGGTGGTAAAGGAATCCAATCGCATATCAGCGGAGAAATGTATAAAACGGCAGCGAATGTTGACATAGTTCACATTCCCTATAAAGGAACAGGAGTCGCAGTTGCAGACTTGGTTGCTGGGCAAATCCACATGGTCTTCTCCGATATGGCACCAGCAGTGCCATTTATTAAAGCCAATAAACTGCGCGCTCTAGCTGTAACATCGCCGCAACGATCAACCACCCTACCTGAGCTACCAACAATGATTGAACTCGGCTTTCCTAATTTCGAAGCAGCTAATTGGTGGTCAATCGTAACACCCAAAGGTGTCCCAAATAGCATCATTGACCGTATTAACCAAGAACTGGGCAAAATAATGACCTCCCAAGAAATCAAAGATTCTTTTGAAAAACTCGGGGTTACACCACTCTATAGTGAACCCAGTAAAGTCTTTGAACTGTCGCGCAAAGAGTCGCCTATTATTGGTGAAATCCTCAGAAAAGCTGGCGTTGAAAAAGAGTAACTTAGATACTTTGCAGGCGCCATAAAGAGGTTATTTCTTGAGATCTTACTTGATAAAGAGTGTCCTCTTGATCTCTTGCTCGCCCATGAACTGGGCGAGTATCAATTCGCCCTACGACCTTTAGACCACCTAAGGCTATCCACTCCAAAAGTTGCTCCCTTGATCGTAAACCTAAATGCTCCGCAATATCAGATATAACTAGCCATGCTTCGCCACCAATGTTTAAATGATCTTTAACCCCGCTCAAAAAACTACGTAACATCGTCGCTTTGGGATCATATACAGCCGAGTCCAATAATGAACTAGGCTCGGCAACTATCCAAGGTGGATTACAAACAATTAAATCTGCTCGGCCTGACGGAAACAAATCTGACTGTATCACCTGAATACGTTCTTGCATTCCGAATGAAAGAATATTCGCTCTTGCACAAAGAACGGCTCGCTGATAAAGATCTGTAGCTGTGATTTCTAATAAGCCACGTTTGGAAAGAATCGCTGCTAATACTCCGGTGCCAGTGCCAATGTCATAAGCAGATTTCCAA
>JAEMSI010000075.1 GCA_016462905.1 Polynucleobacter sp.
CTGTCTGGCCAGCCGTGTAAAAGAATGACACAACGCTTACCCGTTGGGTTTAGCTCTTCGTAGGCAATTTTTAAGAGAGAAGTTTCAACTGTTTTCATGGGAGTATTTTTACCTTAAAGCATTTATGGATTTTGAAGCCAAATTTGATCGTGCTAACCTGCTACAACTAATATTTTTTAAGCGTAATTGAATAGGAAAAATAATGTCTTTGCCAACGAATCAGTTGCTTGCTGGCTTTACGATTTGCGATTTCACGCGGGTTTTATCAGGCCCCTATTGCACAAGACTTCTTTCCGATTTGGGCGCAGAGGTCTACAAAATAGAAAAGCCTAAAGAAGGGGACG
The DNA here is from genome assembly GCA_016462905.1 of Polynucleobacter sp. GTDB lineage: Bacteria > Pseudomonadota > Gammaproteobacteria > Burkholderiales > Burkholderiaceae > Polynucleobacter. Next base: position 345 of record JAEMSI010000075.1, read on the forward strand.
AAATACGTCACATTGTTCCTCAAATGGACGTTGATGCTACGGACCAAAGCGCTTACTTTGTGAGGGTCAATGCGGGTAAAAAAAGTATTGCATTGGATTTCACCAAGCCTGAGGCTTTGCAAGTAGTCAAAGATATTGTTTTGCAATCGGATGTGGTGGTGGAGAACTTTTCACCGGGCATCATGGCTAAATACAAGCTGGATTACGAAAGTTTAAAAACCATCAAGCCCGATTTGGTGTATTGCTCTATTTCTGGATTTGGTCAAACAGGCCCACTTAAAAATCTGCAAGCCTATGCGCACTTGATCAACGCTTTCTCTGGAATGATGGAGTTAGAGCGAGACGTCACTAAACCGCCTAGAGTGTCTAATTTGCAGGTGGCAGATGTACTTGCTGGTACCCATGCATTTGGATTGGTTTGCGCCGCATTGTTGAGACGTTCAAAAACAGGACAGGGCGCATATCTTGATATTTCTATGCTGGAATGTTTGATATGTGCTGACGATGTAAATTTTTCTGCATTACTAAACGGCCACGAAGCACACCGCAAACCTAGAGCCTCCATGATCATTCATCCCGTAGGCGAAAAACACATTGCAATGCAGTTAGGTGGTGCACCAGGCATGTGGGAAAAACTTGCCAAAATCATGAATCGCTCAGATTTAATTCATGACGCGCGTTTCTCTACTGGCCCCGCTAGAAGAAAAAATTGGCCTGCTGTGTTGGAAATTGTGCATGCTTGGCTCGACACATTCCAATCGGTGCAAGAAGTTCTTGACTTATTGACACCTGAGCGTTTTCCAGCGGTGCCCATGATGCAACCAGAAGAGATCATCGAGCATCCTCACTTACATTTCAGAAAAGCTTTCACTACCTTAGCGCACCCTAGGCGAGCAGAGGGCGTGAGAATTACAGCGCCTCCATTTCACATAGACGGCGAGCATTTGCCACCCCCTAACTCGGCGCCTTGGAAAATAGGTCAAGACACTATGGAAGTTCTTGAGAATTTACTCAATTACGACCAAGAAAAAATTAACGCACTTAAGTTGAGTGGTTTGATTTAAGCGTTGCATTGCTTTGATTATTTCAATGCAATATCGAAACCTCTTTTAACGGCAGGTCTAGCCATCAGAGAATCAAACCAGCGTTTGACATGTGGAAAATCATTCAAATCGACTTGATGACGCTGGTGTCGCCATACCCAGCCCAAAATCGCAAAATCAGCAATTGAAAGTTCCTGAGCGAAATATTCATGCGTTGCTAAGCGTCTATCCATCACGCCATACAAGCGTCTTGTTTCTTTCATGAAGCGCTCCAGCCCATAGCGTTTGTCGGCTTCATCGCTCAGCCCTAAGAAATGATGTACTTGACCGGGCATGGGACCAAAGCCCGCCATTTGGAACATCAACCACTCCAGCACCGACACGCGTTGCGGGCCGCTTGCAGGCAAAAACTTACCGGTTTTCTCCGCTAAATAAATAAGAATCGCACCTGATTCAAAAACGCTGATGGGTTGACCGCTTGGTCCTTCACTGTCAACAATCGCAGGAATTTTGTTATTCGGACTTATTTTTAAGAAATCTGCAGCGAACTGCTCGTCTTTCATGATGTTGATGACGCTTACTTGGTAGGGCAAGCCCATTTCTTCAAGCGCAATAGAAATTTTGCGGCCATTTGGAGTGTCAAATGCGTAGAGTTGGATTGTCATGAGTTGTTCGCCTGTAAAAAGTTTTAAAAATAAGTACGCTTTTATAAATGTCAATTTTAAGAAGTGTAAATTGGCGCCAATGCCTTTGAGTATTCTTGATATCTTTTAAAGCCTTTAAATGCAATTTTTGAGTATTTGCATTTGGAGTAAATTCTTTTTCAACTTTAGTAAATGATTGAGTGGCCTCAGGCATATCTTTAAAGTAACCCA
>JAEMSI010000050.1 GCA_016462905.1 Polynucleobacter sp.
AAGGCCATTTTTGATAAAGGGCATCAAATGCGAGAGATGCAAAAGCCTCGTCACTTCGCCCACTCTGGGTTGAAATATAGTCACGCACAACCTTAAGTCGTTGAGTCATGTTGACGCTTTTGGGTACACAAACTTTCTTATCGAAAGCCGCATTGTCCTCAACGCCCAAAATAATTCCCAAGCAAAGGCCCTGTAAAAAAGTTGGTTTATCACTATTTTCTGGATAATTGTTGATGAGACTTTCACATGCTGGCGCCAAATTTTGGGTACTTAAATTAAGGGGCTCTATCATCTTAGTTTCTCCAAAGGCTGATGACAATATAACAAATGCGCTAAGGCCTATGGCGATTCGAATTAGCCTAATTAATTTTATATACATTACACGATTTTAATAAATTGGGTTTTTAAAACATAATTCTTTGTTTTTTCATAAAAATGGATATAAAAACTTTTGGAAGAGCCGGAGACAAAAGAAAAATTAGACTCTGAGTGTAAAAATTAATTGCTAATAATAAACAATTCACGCTAATAAATATCTTGCCAGATAAACCGGCAACCAGAATCGTCTTTAACATGGCGTGAATTTTAATTTACAAGATAATTAAAAAAGAGACCTAGGTCTCTTTTTTAATTTGACGATCTATTACGATCTAACTATAAATGCTAACTGAGTTCCAAGCTACTGTTTCTACTTAATTAATCCGCAAGCAATGCGAGGACCAGAATTACCGGCGGGCTGTGATTTGTAATCGTCGGGGTCACGGTGAACCACAACAGACTTTCCTACTATTCCATTTGGGCCCGTATTAACAGCAAAGCCACTTAGTTTTGCAGAATAAACCGCGTTGCCACTGGCATCGGATTTAATATTAGGCATATCTCCCGCGTGATTCATGCCGCTGCCTGGCATGCCGTGCGCCTTGGCATCGGGATTAAAGTGTCCGCCGGCACTAGTTGCATCGGGGGCTGAGCAATCGCCCTTTTCGTGAACGTGAAAACCTTGCTCAGCGTTTGGCTTAAGTCCTGTAAAAGTCGCACTTACAAGCACATCCTGCCCCTGCCATACAAAATTAACGGTGCCTTTTGCATTTGATCCGGAGCGCGAATCTAAGGTGGCGGATGCCTTTTGCCCGGTGCCCCCGTCCATCGAGTGGCAAGCGGCCAATGCCAAAGCGCCAAGCGCTACTGCGGATAAAGAAATTCTTTTCATCATTACCAGTCTCCTTTAAGTTATTTGTTCATATTTCAAATTCTTTCTTGATTTTGACATATCTAAGCGGTGAATAGCAATAAATATAGTCATGGGGATTCTGAATAAAACCTTATTTACAGGCATTCTGCGATTGCTACATCGGGCAGTGGCCTTAAAAAAAATGGGGCGGCGATATAAGCGCTTTGCTATGATTAAAATATTGGGTAATTCACGTGGAATCTTAGGTGGTGGTCTTAAAACAAATAAGCGGGATTAGGTCATTTTTCAACACTACGTATTAAGCAACATCCCATTCGTACCATCGCCTAATAACCCACTAAATCCGATGTTCATTAAAAACCTTGCAGGGGAGACAAATGAGTAATGTTATTAACCATGAAGAGATTCAAAAACTGATTCACAGTCAACTTCAATGGCGCTATGCGACTAAAGTCTTTGATGGAAACAAAAAGATCTCTGAGGCTGACTGGGAGACTTTAACTGAATCTCTGCGTCTTGCCCCATCCTCTTTTGGTCTTCAGCCGTGGCATTTTATTGTCGCAAATTCTTCTGCGCTTAGAGAGCAACTGGTCACTGCAACAACCCCAATTAACAAACCAAAATTGGATACGGCTTCTCATATTCTTATTTTGGCCAGAATGAAATCGCTCCCGGTTGAATACATTGATGCATATATGGAATTAGTTGCCAAGACCCGAGAGACTCCAATTGGCGCGGTTCAAGACTATCGTAATATGATTGTGAATAAGTTTTCAACGTTTCCTGCAGAAGCGCAGGCCCAATGGACAACCAGGCAAACGTATATTGCACTTGGAAGTTTATTGACTAGTGCTGCATTATTAAGTATTGATACCTGTGCTATGGAAGGTATCGATCCCATTAAATGTGACGAAGTTTTGGGGCTCACAAAGACTAATTACGGTACGGTTGTTGCTGTAGCTCTTGGCTACAGATCAGAAGAAGATAAAGCGCAACATGCAAAAAAAGTTCGCTTTAGTATGGACCAAGTCTTTACAGTGATGTGACCCATGTTGAAAACTACTTTATTCGTAGTGAGTCCACATTCTTAAGATTCGAACCGTCTTCTCCTTGCGCAAGATTTCATAAACCAAGCGATGTTGAATATTAATTCTGCGTGAGTAAGCCCCCTTTAGATCGCCAACCAACTTCTCATAAGGCGGTGGATTTTGCAGAGGGTCTACTTCTAAAATATCCAATAAGGCCTGTGCTTTATCTTTAAGACCTGCGGCAGATAATTTTTTAGCATCCCTAATGGCATATTTGGAATAAGCTAAATTCCAAATCACCAGTTCAATGCCCTTTTACTTTTAGTAATAGGCTCAGCCATAGCGTCTTTAATTGACTCACGCATTCCTGGAACTGCCAATAGATAAAGCGTCTCCTGAATAGCGCTCCAATCTTCTTCAGAAACCAAAACAGCATTTGCCCGCTTACCAGAAATGACTACTGGTTTGTGTGACCCTGCCACTTGATCAATCAAACGGTAGAGGCCTGCTCGAGCTTCACTTGCGGTTATTGTGGTCATGATTTCACTCCTTTTCAAAATAGTACGCAAAAGCGTACGCTTTGTCAAGTGGCCACCTCATCCACCCGACCAAAAGAAAATGCCCCGCACGAAGCAGGGCATTATTAAGTTTAGTGGCTCGGAGCCAAATCGCGCAGAGCCTAGGATGTTTTATCCTATTTCCAGCCTTACCAGTAGATTACTTCTTGGGGGCGGTTACCTCGATCGCAATGATCTCCGTGACCAAGGCCTCAATTTGTGTGCCCACTTTTACGCTCTTGAGTACTTTAGGATCTTTTACCTTAATCTCTAAAGTGCGAGTTGCGCCACGAACTGTAAGCGTACCTTTTTTCTCATCAACGGCGGTTACATCAGCAACGATAGTTACTTGGCGCTCAATTGCTGCTGCAGGTTTGTCGCCCAGTTTTGCGGTCACTGCTTTCTCGGTTTCAATACGCTCACGAATCTCTGCTTTAGCGGGCTTTTTAATATCAGCAACTAAAATCTCTACGTGTGTAAGGGTAACGATATCGCCCACTTTGATTTGGTTGAAGTTCTTGACCTCATCACCTAAAGTCATTTTGAACTCGTTGCCATTGGGACCAACAATAACGACTTGACGAGTTTTTTGGTCAACCGATTTGAACTTACCTTGAAACTGAACGCCCTCAGCAACTTTTAATGCGCCTGGTGCAGTTTCTACAGCAACCACAGCTTGTGGCTTATTTTGGGCAATAACAATGCTACTGCCCATCAGCAATACAGCTACGCTGGCTAGTGCAATTTTTTTCATATAGGGCCTTTCGAATAGTTGAACAGCAAAAATACCTCAAATGATAATATTTCCTTCATGATAACGCTAGGCAATAATAACTAATTAATATGTGCGTCGTACCATATCGAAGCAATACCCCTCATAAAGCGAGGCATTGTTTAAATCTTGCTGGTCCGAGACGGAATCGACCTAGATCAAAGATACGTGAAGCCGCCTATTTCAACAGCGGAACTGATTGAAGAGCTTTCCCATTTAAATCCCAATCTGAAAAATTGGTAGTCAGAATTCCTGGATTTTCAAATGAACGGATTTTGTAAGATTTAGCCTTTAAGTTGGCCACTACCACCCATTCTGTATATTCATTGGAGTCAACCCCGCCGCCATAACCACTGGAGCTATCCAAGTGTATAGCTCCAAATGGGATATCAAAATTATTCAGGATATGCCATGCTCTACGCTCTTGAAGATCTGTAGTGCCGGCAGGCGTATTCAAAATAAATTGCGAAACCCGAATAAAACGATCGGGGCTTAAAAAACTTCCGGGTAAGCCACGCATTCCATTTCCAGAACTAGCCGCCGGGAACTTTTGACCCTGCACAGTCAATGGAGCTTTATCGGTACCTGATAAATTCACATAGTTACCAATATTTTGAAGATGCCATGAAAAGGCTGGGTCATTTGTCATAGTACCGATGACATTATTTGTCATTACAAGCTTGCCATCTAAGTATTCAACAACCACGCTTTTTCCATTTGCGTCATGCAGCGTCATTCTTGATTTGGCCACACCACCCCACTCTTTCATGGGTGAGCTGTTTACATACATTTTTGGTAAAGCATCTTTAACTTCATCCACCGTTGCAAAGTTTGTTAACACATAAAGTAATAATTGTTGAGAAGCAATGCTATTGGCAGACTCTTCTTTGGATGGATTTTGATATTGAGCAGTATTGGGTGCATTTAGCAAGCCGCCCGCAAGACCGGCTTCATTCATTCCGTCCACATAGAGAGGCAATCCAAACGCATTTGCCCCTACAGTCGCATATTTAGAGGTCCAGTTTTTTCCAGATCCATTAACACCATCTATGCCTATCCCTTGAAAAGTGTATCCCCGCGGAGTTTTTAGAATTGCCGACTTTAGAGGAATTCCAAATTCCATTGTTCTGCCGTATACACGACCGCCGTCAATTCCAGCTAAGACCATGGATGTGCAAGCAATCGAGTTACTCATGGCGGCTAACCATAGTGATGTCGCCGTAAGCAGGCCAATTAATTTATTCATTTTCACTATTTACTCTCTTTCTAGTAAGCTCATTAAAGTTTTTAGCATGCCCGAACCTTCCGCTTTCTTAGGTATCACAATGTCTTTCAAGTCTTAGTTAGCTTATCTTTTCCGTGTAGAAATAATTTCTTGCCGATAAAGTTCAGAGCCAATGAAATTAATGCTGTGAAAGCCCCGGTGACGATTGCCTCTGAAGAAACCCATCCAAAGTGGGTTGGATGAGAAATAAAGTCAGCAATAGCGCACATACCCCCTGTAATAGCAGCCACAACATATTTATTACGAAACCAGTGATGTTTCAACATCGAAAGAGAGAAAACACCAACGCCTGTAATAAGGCCCGTCTCTAGAGCATTTTGAAAATGAATCGTCGTCGCTAACCAAATATTGCCCTGAACCATCACCAATAAGCAAGCTGGGGTAGCTTCAAAAAATGGGGTTGTGAATAGACTCAATTTCTCTTTAAACACGTTTAAAGTTTTCATTGGCATTTTATAAATAAAGCATAGTTTTCATTTGTGATACAGCAATCTGGGTGTAAGCCGTCTTCAGTAGCTGGCAAGCTATACCAGTTTGCTCTCCCTTACTAATCATCTGACCAAGAATATGCTCATGCTCAGTCTTTTGACCTGAAAGCAAGTCGCGCAACATCGAAGCGGTGAACGGTGAACCCACCTTAGTCAGCATCTCAATAGCCTTACCTCTAGGCACATCACCAATAGCTTGGCCAGAAGCTTTGGCAATGGAGCAGCACTCCTCGTACATCGCCAAAGTTAATTCTTGGCCATAAGGGGTGGCAACAATATCACCTACCGAACCACGACATAATGTCGTCATACCTGCCAAGGTGGCTAGAAAGACCCACTTATCCCACAGTACTTGGTCAATTTTTTCGCTGTAAGCACTATCAAAATCAGTCTGCTTACATAGGGCAATGAATTCTTTAGCTAAAGCCTCATGCTCCGGCGCTCGGGGTCCAACAGTTAGCATATTTAAGTCTGTTAATTGCTTAACGGCGCCTGTATCGGTAATCATGGCAGCGACATGAGCCACGCCGCCCATTACCCTAGCTTTACCAAACAACTGATCCAAAGTTTCTACATGAGAGAGTCCATTTAAAAATGGTAACAACACTCCGTGAGAACTTGCCTTGGCTAGCGACTTCAAAGAGTCATCTAAGTCAAATGCTTTGGGAGCCAAAATAATTAAGTCATAAATAGGCTCAAGCTGATCAGCAGTTAATGATTTAGGCTGAACTGTAAAATTTCCCTTGGGGGTTTCAACTGTGAGCCCCTGTTCTTGGATTAGCTTATGGCGTTTATCTCTTAGTAAAAAGGTAATATCTGCCCCGGCTTTCATGAGCTTGGCGCCAAAATAACCACCAATACCGCCAGCACCAACAATTAATATCTTCATGGTTTGGTTTTCACTAATCTTGGAATTTCTATTGTCGCTTAAAACAACACTTCTATATAGGTATATCAGAGTTTAATGAGGTCAACCCTGCCAACTCTTAAAAGAAAATAGCCCAACCAGTGCGCCTACAGCATCATATCTTTTAGCCATAAAATGGCGCATGATAGTCAAATCAATTTATCTAAAAGGCAAGGGCATGAAATGAATACAAAAATAGACATTGGCATTAGCGAAAAAGATCGAAAAGCCATTACCAAAGGATTATCAGAGCTTTTAGCTGACAGCTACTCCTTATATTTGATGACCCATAACTTTCATTGGAATGTGAAGGGTCCCATGTTTAATACTCTTCATACCATGTTCATGGCTCAATATACCGAGCAATGGGCTGCGCTTGATTTAATCGCTGAGCGCATTAGAGCTCTTGGTGAGCCAGCGCCTGGTACTTATAAAGAATTTGCTAAGCTTGCCTCAATAAAAGAAGTTGAGGGAGTACCAAAGGCAATCGATATGGTTAAGCATCTGGTCAAAGCTCAAGAAGCAACGGCGAAAACGGCTCGCAAACTTTTTCCCTTGGTTGAAAAAGCAAATGATCAGCCTACTGCTGACTTACTTACCCAACGACAAGATATCCATGAGAAAACTGCTTGGATGCTAAGAAGCCTGCTGGAGGAATAGTCACGAAAAAACCACCCGAAGGTAGTTTTGGTATGTCTTGGTGGCCCGGGGCGGAATCGACCAAGACCTCAGGAGATTCTCATCCTGCCTCTAGACTACTTCCAGCTAAGGTTCAATTTCTTATGCGAAGCGGCGCAATCTCTCAAATAGAGATTAATGAGGCTTTGATAAGGAATGCCCACCTCTTCTGATACAGATTTGAAGTAGCTCACTGAATCCTCATCCAATCTAATGGTTATAGGCTTCTTGAGCATGGAAGCATATGGGTTTTTACGAGCTTTTGAGAAATCATATTCTTTACGCATCTTCATCACCTTTAATAAGCTTTTGACTCTTTAGGGGTTGCCTTACGAGCCGAAATAATACGAACGACATTACCCTCGCTTCGATAACAATGGCAAACCAAAATCACACGAAGAGAATGGCTTACTCCCAGCAAAATAAATCTGTCTTCAGATTCCGAATGATCAGGATCAGAGATTAACTTAGCACTTTCATCATAAAACACAGATTTTGCTTCTTCAAAAGAAATGCCATGTTTCTTCAGATTAGCTGAAGCTTTTCGGGGCTCCCATTCAAATCGCAATGAAGTCATATGTACATTGTACATATATTAATTA
>JAEMSI010000051.1 GCA_016462905.1 Polynucleobacter sp.
CCATTCGCATCTTAGGTTTAGAAAAGAAAACCCGCTTTTATCAAGCCTCTACCTCTGAGCTGTATGGTTTGGTACAAGAGACTCCACAAAAAGAAACCACCCCGTTTTATCCGCGCAGCCCTTATGCCGTGGCTAAGCTCTACGCCTATTGGATTACGGTGAACTACCGTGAAGCCTATGGCATGTATGCGTGTAACGGTATTTTGTTTAACCATGAATCGGAGCGCCGTGGCGAAACCTTCGTGACGCGTAAGATCACCCGCGGACTAGCTAATATTGCGCAGGGCTTAGAGGACTGTTTATATATGGGCAATATTGATGCATTGCGCGACTGGGGCCATGCCAAGGATTATGTGCGCATGCAGTGGTTGATGTTGCAACAAAATCAAGCCGAGGATTTTGTGATTGCCACCGGGGTGCAATTTAGTGTGCGTGAATTTATTACCCGTAGCGCCAAACAACTGGGAATTACCTTGAAGTTTGAAGGTAAAGCAGAAAAAGAAAAAGCCATCGTGGCTGCGATTGATGGTGATCATGCCCCCGCTGTAAAAGTGGGTGATGTGATCGTACAAATTGATCCGCGTTACTACCGTCCCACCGAAGTCGAAACCTTGTTGGGTGATCCTAGCAAAGCCAAACAAAAACTTGGCTGGGTGCCAGAAATTACCCTTGAGCAAATGATTGTCGAGATGGTATCGCACGACTTAGACCAAGCCAAACAACATGCTTTACTCAAACAGCACGGCTATCACGTTTCAGTCGGCAAAGAAAATTAATGCAGAAAATCAACTCAGAAAATTGATGCAGAAAATTCATTTCCAATTCTATGTCTGCTAATTTGCATCAAAAAATTTATATTGCTGGCCACCGCGGCATGGTGGGCAAGGCGATTGTGCGGGTTTTGCAAGCCAAGGGGTATTCCAATTTAGTGACCCGCACGCATGCTGAGCTGGATTTAACCAAGCAAGCTGCCGTGGCGCAATTTTTTGCGAGTGAAAAACCCGATCAAGTGTATTTAGCTGCCGCTAAGGTTGGCGGGATTCATGCCAACAATACTTATCCGGCAGAGTTTATTTATCAAAATTTGATGATGGAAGCCAATGTGGTTCATCAAGCTTTTGTGAGTGGTGTTAAGCGATTATTATTTTTGGGGTCGAGCTGCATTTATCCCAAGTTAGTTCCTCAACCCATGGCAGAGGACGCCTTACTCACGGGTAAGTTAGAGGCAACCAATGAGCCGTATGCGATTGCCAAAATCGCGGGAATTAAATTATGCGAAAGTTACAACCGTCAATACGGATCGTCGCATGGTCTCGATTACCGCTCGGTCATGCCAACCAATTTATATGGACCTGGGGACAACTATCACCCTGAAAACAGTCACGTGATACCCGCTTTAATTCGGCGCTTTCATGAGGCTAAGGTGGCTAATGCGCCCGAAGTCATCATTTGGGGAACGGGCACTCCCCGACGTGAATTTTTGTACGTTGACGATATGGCCGCGGCTTCGGTCTTTGTGATGGAGCTTGATAAAGCGCTATACGATCAACAGACTGAGCCGATGCAAAGTCATATTAATGTGGGCTTTGGCTCTGATGTGACGATCGCACAATTGGCTAGCGCCGTGGCCAAAGCGATAGGCTATTTTGGCAAGATTGGTTTTGATCCTACTAAGCCCGATGGTACCCCGCGCAAGTGGATGGATTCAGGAAGATTAAATCGGCTCGGTTGGCAAGCAAGCATCAGTTTGGAGCGGGGTATTGCCATGGCCTATGAAGATTTTTTACAAACATCTGCCAAGAATTTGCGCCAATGACAGCTTTATAAAGATGCTGGGTATTAAGTTATTTTGTAACTAAAAAATAATCGGCTCAATTTGCAATTGAATCCCAAAGCGCTCGAACACCTTAGCTTGGATCAGATTGGCTAACTCGAGTAATTCGCGCGCATCACCGCCGCCGTAATGCACCAATACCAGTGCATGCTGGTCATGAACCCCGACATGCTGATGACGATAGCCCTTCAAGCCGCAGGCATCAATCAGCCAGCCCGCCGCTAGTTTGTGTTGGTCAGCACCCTCGCGATAGGCCACGATTTGTGGGTACTGCTGTTGGAGTTTTTTAAGGGACTCATTTGAAATAATGGGGTTTTGAAAAAAACTACCAACATTGCCCAGTAAGCGCGGATCAGGCAATTTACGCTGACGAATTGCACAGACTGCAGAAAAAATAGCGTCGGGAGTCATGGTATCCGTCGCTTGGCCCGCAAAGTACTGTTGAAGATCAGCATAGCCAATGCGAGGCGTCCATTGTTTAGGTAAAGCAAAAATTACCTTGCTAATAATGTAACGGGATAGATCGTTTTTAAATACGCTATGACGATATGAAAATGCGCAGTCCTGATTATTCAAGGAAACCCATTTTTCATTTTTAGTATCGTAGGCTTGTACTTCCTGAATGAATGATTTAATTTCAACCCCATAGGCGCCAATATTTTGAATCGGTGCAGCACCTACGGTACCTGGAATGAGCGCGAGGTTTTCAAGCCCAGGTAAATCGTTTTGCAGGGTCCATTGCACCAATTCATGCCAATTCACACCCGCGCCGACTTCGATTTGCGTTGAGATGGAATCAGAATCCGAATCAGAATTCAAAATAGCGATGCCTTGAATATCCATCAGCATTGTGAGGCCGTCTAGCTGATTGGGTAATACGGCATTGCTACCCCCGCCAAGAACCCGCCATGTTTCATTGCTCGCTTTTGCTTGGGTCAGGGCAGGGGCAATCTCATCGGGATGCCCAATCGAGACGGCATGGTTTGCCGTTACCGTAAAACCCAAGGTGTTTCGCGCAGTCAGATCAGCCATGGGGGTCATTTAGCCAGAAAGGGCAGATCTGCCGCAAGGTGGGCGGATTGCAGGATGGGTAGATAGAAAAGCGAGTTCATGCCACAATCTTATTCGTCTTTATACAAATTGAACATTGCTGTTGACAGGAGAATGACATGCCCTCGTTTGACGTCGTTTGTGAACCCAATATGGTGGAGTTAAAAAATGCCATTGAGCAGGCCAATAAAGAAATTACGAATCGCTTTGATTTTAAGGGCTCCGATGCGCGAGTCGAGCAAAAAGAAGAAGAGGTGATTGTCTTTGCCGATGATGAGTTTAAGTTAGGGCAAGTCCGCGATGTGCTGTATGGCAAGATGGCTAAGCGCAATGTCGACGTTCGTTATCTGAAAGATGAGAAGACCGAAACGATTGGCAGTGATAAGCGCAAACAAACCATGAAGTTACAAAAAGGGATCAGTAAAGAGCTATCAAAAAAGATCGTGCAGTTGATTAAGGATAGCAAAATTAAAGTGCAAGGCAGTATTCAGGGTGATGCCGTTCGTGTTACGGGGGCTAAGCGCGATGATTTACAGTCCTGCATGGCGATGTTGCGTAAAGACGTTAGTGAAGCGCCCTTGGCGTTTAATAATTTCCGTGACTAAAAAAATACCAGCTGCCAAAACTCGGCTGGTTCAAGCGATTAAGCCTCTTGTTAGTAGTTTAGCGATTGAGCAATTTTGTGATGCGTGTTGGTTAGAAGACGGCTTATCTAAAAATACCTTAAGTGCCTATCGCCGTGATTTGGAACTTTTTGCAAAATGGATTGAGGCTCGAGGGGTTCCTGATTTATATGCGGTTGAAGAAAAAGAACTGACGGCCTATATTGCCGCTAAAAGGGCAGACAAAGCGACTACGGCTAATCGCAGACTAACGGTCTTTAAGCGTTTTTATCGGCATGCATTACGACATCATTTTGTAAAAAGCGACCCTTGCATTCAGTTGCGCGCCGCAAAACAAGCGCAGCGCTTTCCTAAAGTCTTAAGCGAAGATCAAATTACGGCATTACTCAATGCGCCCAATATTGATACGCCTTTGGGTTTACGCGATCGAACTATGCTCGAATTAATGTATGCCAGCGGTTTGCGGGTATCCGAGATGGTTTCTTTAAGAACCGTGGCTCTTGGTTTGAATGAGGGCGTGGTTCGGGTGGTTAATGGCAAGGGTGGTAAAGAGCGTTTAGTTCCTTTTGGTGCCGAAGCTGGGCATTGGTTACGACGCTATCTCAATGACGCCAGAACGCTCTTATTAGAAGGCAAAACCTGCCAAGAAGTATTCGTGGGAAGGCACACCGGCTCTGGCTTATCGCGTCAAGCCTTTTGGGTCTTAATTAAACGCTATGCGCAAATCGCAGGGATTAAAGTCGCGCTCTCGCCGCATACCCTGCGGCATGCCTTTGCAACGCACTTATTAAATCATGGCGCCGATTTAAGGGTGGTTCAATTGCTTTTGGGGCACGCCGATATTTCAACTACGCAAATTTATACCCATGTCGCACGCGAGCGCCTGAAATCGATTCATCAGCAACATCACCCACGTGGCTCCTAAGTTGATGTGGCCAATCAAGGTTAAGATAGTTCAATGAATCCCTACTGGTTAATCTTCGGTGCGTATCTGATTGGCTCGATTTCGTTTGCGGTGCTGGTGAGCAAGCTGATGGGCTTGCCAAACCCCTATACCTTCGGATCAAAAAATCCAGGTGCAACCAATGTCTTGCGTACAGGCAATAAATTAGCCGCAGGGCTAACCTTGTTGGGGGATGCTGCGAAGGGTTTTATTGCAGTGTCAATCGCTCGCTCACTGCTTGATGGGCAAGGCTCAATGACTGAAGACCAACAATGGACGCTTTGCTGGGTTGCGATCGCCGTTTTTATGGGGCATTTGTATCCGCTGTTTCATCGCTTTAAAGGTGGTAAGGGGGTGGCGACGGCTTGCGGTATTTTGTTTGCGATTAGTTGGGTCTTGGGATTAGCAACCTTACTCACGTGGATTATTGTGGCTTACTTTTTGCGGTATTCCTCATTAGCGGCTATTTGCGCAGCGTGTTTTGCGCCAATTTATTTCACGTTTTTGTTTGGCATGCAAGCTATGTCCTTGGCGATTACGGTAATGAGCTTTCTTTTACTGTGGCGCCATCGCAGTAATATACGCAACTTGGTCAATGGCACCGAAACTCGATTACAGAAAAAATAAGGACGGGACATTGTGACGACTGCTTATGCTTGTATGATTTTCGCTGCATTCTTGCCGCTGATAGCGGCGGGTTTATCGAAGTTTGGGCCAGCCGATGAAGCATCGGCAAAAACCGGGCAATACGATAACCATTACCCGCGTCAATGGCTTGCTAAGCAAACGGGTTTGCGGGCCCGTGCTTATAACGCGCAAGCTAACACCTTTGAGGCCTTGCCCTTTTTTTACGCCGGTGTGATTGTGGCAGTACTCATGCAGGCGCCACAGGCTAGAATCGATACCTTAGCCGTGATTTTTATTGTTGCACGCTTGGCTTATTTGGCCTGTTACTTAGCCAATTGGGCTGCATTGCGATCGATCGTTTGGTTTATTGGGTTTGCCTCTGTTGTAGCACTCTTTTTTCAAGGTTCAATTTAAGGTTCATGATGGCGACAAAGAAAAATAGCATGGTCACAACTTCCGTTAAAAGTAGTGCGAAAAACACTACAAAAAGAACTGCGAAAAAAACCGCGCTTAAAAAATTGCCCTCCAAAAAAATCAGTACGAGCAAGAAAGCCGATGGCCTGCCCTTATCGGTGGTGATTCGCAGGCGCATTCAAGCCCAAAATCAACGTTTTCATGCCAACGATAATATTTCTCAATTCATTGAACCTGGCGAGTTAGATCAAGTAGTGGATGAGGTGGCTGAAAAAGTACAAGCGCTTTTAGAGAGTCTGATTATCGATACGCAAAGCGATCACAATACGCGGGGCACAGCATATCGGGTTGCCAAAATGTACGTCAATGAAGTATTTCATGGGCGCTATGTCGAGCAACCGAAGCTCACCCGCTTTCCCAATGTGAGCCATTTAAATGAGCTCATGATTATTGGGCCGATTGCAGTTCGCTCGGCTTGCTCGCATCATTTGTGTCCGATCATGGGGCGCGTATGGATTGGCGTGCTCCCCGATAAAAAGACTGAACTGATTGGTTTATCGAAATACGCGCGGATTACCGAGTGGATTATGTGTCGACCACAAATTCAGGAGGAGGCGGTCGTCGAGTTGGCCGATATATTAGAAGAGAAGATGAAGCCAACGGGTTTGGCATTGGTCATGCAGGCCGATCATTTTTGTATGCAGTGGCGCGGTGTGAAAGATTTAGATTCACGGATGATTAATAGCGTGATGCGCGGTTTATTTTTAAAAGATGCGAGTTTGCGGCGCGAGTTTTTATCCTTAATTGAAAAAAAATAAGGATAAAAGTAAGGCAGTGCGATTTTTGAGAATCATTCTCATTAAAAAACCTTTTTAAATCAATTGTTTAGGGTTTTCCCTGATACGAGTAATGTTATGTTTTATGATGGCGTCTGTAGTTTTAATCTAATTGTGTTTTATCCGGAGAATCCATGAAAACCTCACGTCGTCAATTTATTATTTATTCTGCTGCTGGTGCAGCGACTTTGTCATTAAACAATTTAGCTCAAGCCCAAGCGATGGTTGCTGAAACCGATCCCCAAGCTGCCGCTTTAGGATACAAGGCAGATGCGAGCAAAGTGGATAAAGCGAAGTTTCCTAAATTTACTGCCGATCAAAATTGTGCTAACTGCGCTTTGTATCAAGCTGCCAAAGGCGCTCCTGCAGGTGCTTGCAGTTTGTTTCCAGGCAAGCAAGTTGCTGCCAAAGGCTGGTGCTCGGCACACGCTAAGAAGGCCGCTTAATTTCTATGCGTAGTTTTTACGCTTAGTTTTAATTGAAGCAAAAGAAAAAGCCGCTCAGATGAGCGGCTTTTTTTACATCAAAATACCAGTTAATTACGAGTTTGCTAATTACGAATTTGCTAAGTGAGCCTCTAAAGTTTTTGTAAACTTATTGGCGTGACTGCGCTCTGCCTTGGCTAAAGTCTCAAACCAATCGGCGATTTCATCAAAGCCTTCTTCGCGAGCGGTTTTCGCCATACCAGGGTACATATCGGTGTACTCATGGGTTTCACCTGCAATTGCTGCTTGTAAGGCTTCAGCAACGGTTTTGGCAGGCATGCCCGTACCGGGTTCGCCAGCACCACCATCAATTAAATATTCCATATGACCATGGGCATGACCCGTTTCACCTTCTGCCGTAGAGCGGAAAACAGCGGCAACATCATTGGCACCGGCGATATCTGCTTGGTTTGCAAAATACAAATAACGACGATTGGCTTGCGATTCACCCGCAAACGCTTCTTTTAAAGACTGTTCAGTCTTGCTACCTTTTACCGACTTAGCCATAAAAACTCCTTATAAAACAGTTAATTACAAAAATTGGGTGTTTTCTAAATAGGATTAAGAAAACTTGACCACTGTCTTATTATCAGGAAAAAAGGGGAGGAAATAATCGTATTTTTGTATAGGGTCGATAGGTAAAAACTAGCGAAAA
>JAEMSI010000025.1 GCA_016462905.1 Polynucleobacter sp.
TTCCCACTTGGAACTGTAAGCGCTGAATATTATCGGTTGGCAACGACTTAATCGGTATACCATAGCTAAACTTCAATGGACCCAAAGGCGATATCCACGATAAACCCACCCCATAAGAATACCTTAAAACTAAATTGATATTGGTTCCAAAAACATTACCGCCGTCCACAAAAGTAAATACCCGCAAGGTTTTATCAACACCAGAACCTGGTACCGGAAAGGTATATTCGACGTTAGAGACAATTTTAGATTGCCCACCAGTAGGTTGATAGGTCCCAGTACTGGTATTGTAATAAGTGGGGCCTAAAGATCCAGGGGCATAACCTCTTACTGAGCCAATACCGCCTACATAGTAATTTTTCGTAATCGGGTAAGGTTTACTTCCATAACTTTGTCCATAACCTATTTCACCGTTAAAAGAAAAGATATTGCCTTTGGCAAATGAATGGTATTTCTGATACTGTCCATACAATCGATAAAATTGTAAATCCCCGGCAGGAGTCCCCATTTCAGCCGATAGTTGTTGCAAAGAACCGGTTGATGGAATCAAAGCACTATCGCGACCGTCCCGTGCCCAGCCCGCTGTTACTGGAATATTATAAGTAATTAACCCGCCTGGAACAGTTCCGCCATAAGCGGTCACATAATTTTGATACGTAATTGGTGTATTGTAAGTTGCATAGATATCAAAAATTTCTAGGCCGGTTCCAAAAAAGATTCGATCGACTTCAGTATAGGGAACCCCAAACTTGATATTACCTCCCCAAGACTTAATCTGGTAATCAGGGTCACCCACATAATATAAAGGTTTTGAAGTGCGGTAAAAAATATCGGTATATCGGCTGATTCCGTCCTCAGTAAAATAAGGATCGTATTGCGACAAAGCCACCGATTGGTTAATCTTACCTAAAGCAAAATTCAAACCAATGCTGGTTCCAGTTCCAAACGCATTCTCTTGATTTATACCCGCAGTCAAAATTAATTTTTCAGTGGAAGAAAAACCAGCACCAATGGAGACGGCGCCCGTGGGTTTTTCTTTAACATTAACTCCTACGTCCACCTGATCAGATGAACCTGGAACATCTTGAGTTGTGATATCAGTTTCCGTGAAATAACCCAAGCGATTTATACGATCCTTGGATAACTTAACTTTCTCACCATCAAACCAAGCGCTTTCAAACTGACGCAATTCGCGCCGAATCACCAAATCCCGAGTTTTGGCATTTCCAGTAATATTTACTTGCCTGACATAAACCCGCCGCCCAGCATCAACCACTAAAGTTAAATCGACTTCATTCAAATCACGTCGAATATCAGGCTGTGGATTGATCACTGCAAAAGCATAACCATAGGAACCCAGTTTTTCTGAGATGGCTTTGGTGCTATCGGCTAATTTTGCCGATGAAAAGGTTTCCCCTGCTTTAATTGTAAGTAATGACTGCAACTCAGCATCTTTGCCAAGCAACTCACCCGCTAAACTAATACTTTTAACCGTGAATTTCTTACCCTCGCGAATACTAATCGTCAAATAAATATCTTTTTTGTCTGGGGTAATTGAAACCTGAGTAGAGTCGATCACAAACTCTAAATAACCCCGATTTAAATAATAAGAACGAATCGTCTCTAAATCAGCAGTTAATTTTTGCTTTGAATACAAATTATCCTTGGTGTACCACGAAAGCCAACCGCCGGTTTGCAATTGCATTTCGCTGCGCATGGTACTTTCACTAAAAACATTCAGTCCAATAAAATTGATTTCACGAATCTTGGCTACTGGGCCTTCATCAATATTAAAATAAATTGATACTTGGTTTCGATCGCCAGGGGCGACGGTTGACACCACTTCAGCTGCAAATAGTCCCTTACTAACGTACTGGCGCTTTAATTCCTGCTCGGCCTTATCAATGAGCGCCTTATCATAAAAACGCGCCTCGGCAACGCCAACCGCTTTTAAAGACTTTCGAACAACCTCTTGATCAAATTCTTTCATACCCGTGAACTCAATTCGCGAGATCGTCGGACGCTCATCCACAATCACAATTAATACATCACCCTGCGCTTGAATTTGTACATCCCTGAAAAACCCAGTTGCGTATAACGCTTTGATGGAGTCGGCCGCTTTTTCATCATTAAAGGTCTCGCCTACCTGAATCGGTAAATAGCTAAAAACCGTACCTGGTTCAACCCGTTGCAAACCCTCTACGCGGATATCTTTCACAACAAAGGGCTCGGCCGCATTAACCTGAAAGGCTCCAAATAAAAAGAGGAGCAAAAAAACAGCAGAAACTCGCGCCTTAAGAAGGATGCGACGTTTGCTAAATAAGAAAGATTGAGATAAAAAGTTCAAGACAATAAATAGCGTTGTAGATCGTTAAACAAAGCAAGCATCGTAAGCGCAATAATAAGTACAAATCCGAATTTCTGAAATAACTCCTCTAGGGTTTGAGGGATTCTTTTTCCAGAGACCATCTCCCATGCATCATACATGAGCTGACCGCCATCTAACATGGGTAGCGGCAAAAGATTTAATAGGCCGACACTAATGCTCAATAAGGCCAAAAAGGATATGAATGGTTGCCAACCAAACTGTGCGGTTTTGCCAGCCATATCCGCAATACTAATTGGGCCGCTCAGTTGCTTAAAAGAGGTTTTACCTGTAATTAAACCAAGCATCATTCGGGCTGAAACTTTAGTAATCAGCCACACTCTTTCTGTAGCATAAAAAAACGCTGAAACTGGGTCGAGCTGTAACTCAAAAGATTCAATTACATTAACTCCGCTGCCATTTTGGGTATTTGATGTTTTTAACTCAGGAAAAATACCCAGTTGTTTCATGGGGTCAGTATCAGGGTCCATTTTAGGTAAGCGTTCCGCAGGAAAATCAATCACATAATTTCCACCTGAAACACTCGTTAATTGAAGTGAAAACCCTTTCTCTGCAGTTAGTGCATCCAATAATAGCCAACGCAACGCATTCCAACTAATTACCTCTTCAAATGTATCATCACCCTCTGCTTTCCATTCGTTCACAGTATCCCCAGCCATAACACCCAACTTAGCCGCCAACGAAGATTCAATAGGTGCTTGTAAACGAGCAGGTAATTGTGGCACGCCGCTTATATAAATTAAACTTAGCAATAAAATAGCTAACAAGAAATTAGCTAATGGTCCAGCGGCAACAATCCAAGATCGTTGCCATAATGGCTTCACATCAAATGAGTGGGGACGATCTTCTTTGCTAATGTGCTGATTTGGATCGCGCCCATTGACTAGTTTTACAAAGCCGCCCAACGGAATAGCCGCAACCATCCACTCCGTTTTATTTCGGTCAATCCACTTAAACAATGGCTTACCAAAACCAATAGAAAATTGTAAAACCCGAACTCCACAAGACCGTGCGGCCAGATAATGGCCAAGCTCATGAAAACTCACTAATACGCCAAGAGTGACTAAAAAAGCCAATACGGTGATTATCATTTCTGAACGATTGATTTACAGAATTGTTGAGCAATTTGCCGAGCTTCTTGATCGACGGCCAAAACAGCCTCAATCGTTTTTGGATTGGAATTTTCCAATTGATTTAATGTCGCTTCAACTACTTGGGAAATTTGTAGGTAGGCGATCTTTTGCTCCAAAAAGGCAGCTACTGCAATTTCATTGGCAGCATTTAAGGCTGTCGGCGCAGACCCGCCTTTTTGAGCGGCAGCAAAAGCTAAAGCCAAACAAGGAAACTGCTTTAAATCGGGTTCAGAAAAATGCAAGCCCGAAAATTGCATTAAATCCAAGCTAGCAACTCCAGCCGATATGCGATCCGGCCAAGCTAAACCATAGGCAATCGGGGTACGCATATCAGGCTGCCCCAATTGCGCAATAACAGATCCGTCTCGATAACGGACCATCGAATGAACCACGCTTTGAGGATGAATTAAGACGCGAATTTGTTGTAAAGGTAAAGCAAAAAGCCAATGCGCCTCAATCACTTCAAGGCCTTTATTCATCATCGTGGCAGAATCAACTGAAATTTTCCGCCCCATTACCCAATTGGGATGAGCGCACGCCTGATCGGGTGTAATGCGATTTAACTCTTCTATTGGGGTATTGCGAAATGGGCCGCCCGAAGCAGTTAGCCAAATCTCCTCAACACCTAAGTTTTGCTTTTCTTTTGAGTCTGCAATGAGTTTTGAAAAATGGGGGGGTAAGCATTGAAAAATCGCATTGTGCTCACTATCAATGGGCAATAACTCAGCACCGCCCGATTGAACCGCATTCATAAAAATCTCGCCCGACATCACTAAGGATTCTTTATTGGCAAGCAAGACTCTCTTCCCTAGTTTGGCTGCCTCTAGAGTGGGCAAAAGACCAGCCGCACCCACAATGGCGGCCATCACTGTATCGCAAGCAGAATCCTTAACCGCGCTTAAGAGGCCAGATTCACCATACAAAACTGCTAGCTTTAGATTTTTTTCCGCCAATACTTTTTCTAAGAGCTGAGCATCCTCTGCCTTGGTTAGAACCGCAATAGATGGTCTAAATTCAAGGCATTGTTCAGCCAATTTTTCAACTTGCTTGCCCGCAGTTAATGCAACCACCTTAAATCGCTCAGGATGAGCTCGAACTACATCCAAAGTATTAACACCGATGGAGCCAGTAGAGCCGAGAATTGCTAGAGAGCGCATGATTCAAAAAATCCCGTCTGTTTACACATTACGAACGATTAGCGAAAGGAAAGCTGCCAATGGGATCACAGGCAAAAGCGCATCGATTCGATCTAAAACCCCGCCATGCCCAGGCAACAAAGCGCTACTATCTTTAACTCCACCAAGGCGTTTTAATAAAGATTCAAATAAATCACCCAAGATACTAAATAGCACCAATACAGTTACCAAACACCAGGCTGAAAACCAACCAAAACGAAAAACCCAAACCCCAAACAGCGTTTCTTCGGGGGGCAAAAACTGCACACAAGCCCAAGCATAAATCCAACACAAAACCATCCCTCCCAAAGCCCCTTCTAGCGTTTTTCCAGGGCTAATTGTGATGGCTAAGGGTCTTCTTCCAAAAGACCTACCAATAAAATAAGCGCCTATATCGGCCATCCATACCAAGCAAAAAATAGTCAGCAACCAAACTAATCCAAAGTCACGCAAAATCGTGATGGTTAACCAAGTAGCTGACAATACAATCAAGCCGATTGTGCTAAAGAAAAGACGTAAGCGTTCTAATTGTAGTTTGATTCCCCTAAATAAAATCCAAGGCATCGCAAAAATCCAAAAACTTAAAGCCAATATCAAAAGTGCGATATCTAACTCAGGTATTTGAGCCAAAGCAAAAATAATCATCACGAGTAAGCAAAAAAAAGCGTAAATATAGGCCGCTTTTTTAGCATTCGGAGTAACTAAACTAGCCCATTCCCAAGCAGCTAATGACATCATGATTAAAAAAGCAATGCTGAGATAAATCGGGGGGAGCCAAAATAGAATCGGTAACAGAACCGCCAACAAAATAGTAGCGGTGATCACTCTTGTTTTTAGCATGGGCTACCGAAACTGTTCTGACCCATTCGTCACACCGCGTCACTCAGTGGTAAGGTATGTGATGTTGTGAGTTGCTCACTGGTTCGACCAAAGCGCCGCTCACGTTGTGAATACCAAGTAAAGGCTTTTTGCAACTCAGTCGCATCAAAATCAGGCCAAAGCGTATCGGTAAAATAAAGTTCGGTATAAGCTAACTGCCATAGCAAATAGTTACTGATTCTCTGCTCTCCACCAGTCCGTATAAATAAATCAGGCTCGGGTGCGAATGCCATCGAAAGGTAGGGCGTTAACAATTCCTCACGAATATCATCGGGTGCTAAATTAGGATTCGCTGATATGGCTTTTTGCATCGCCTGCAAGACATCCCATCTGCCACCATAATTAGCTGCAATAGTGAGTGTTAAGCCTTTACCGTTAGCCGTCTTTTCTTGAGAAAACTCAGCCATTTCCTGAATTGCTTTATCAAAACGAGTTAAATCTCCAATCATTTTTAAGCGAATATTATTTTCGCTTAAACGGCTAATCTCACCCCGCATGGTCTTTAAAAAAAGTTTCATCAAAAACCCAACTTCTTCAGGGGGTCGGCGCCAATTTTCAGAACTAAAAGCAAATAAGGTTAAATATTCAACGCCTTGCCTTGCGCACTCTTCTACAATTTTTCGTACTGCGTCTAATCCTTGGGAATGCCCAGCAACGCGCGGCATAAATCGTTTGGTTGCCCAACGTCCATTCCCATCCATAATGATCGCAACATGACGTGGAACAGCGCTTACCTTAGGAATGACTAGTGTTGAACTATTAGAGTTTATGCTCATAGATTGAGAGATGAACGGTAAGCAACTTATACCGTCATAATTTCTTTTTCTTTTTCTGCAACAATTTTATCAACATCAGCAACACAGCGATCAGTTAATTTCTGAACTTCATCTTGAGAACGTCGTTCCTCGTCTTCAGAAATTTCTTTATCTTTACTTAAACGCTTAAGATGTTCATTGGCATCGCGCCGTAAATTACGAATAGCTACTTTAGTTTCTTCGCCTTCGCTTTTAACTACTTTGGTTAATTCGCGCCGACGCTCTTCGGTTAGAGGTGGCATTGGCACACGAATGATCTGACCTTGAGTGGCTGGATTCAAACCCAAATCAGACTCCCGAATCGCTTTCTCAACCGCTGCAACCATATTCTTTTCCCAGGGTTGCACATTAATCGTTCGCGCATCAGCCAAGCCTAAATTAGCGACTTGGCTAATCGGGGTTGGGGTGCCATAGTAATCTACAGTGAGGTGTTCCAAAATTCCAGGGTTAGCTCGCCCCGAACGAATTTTAGCTAAGTTGGCCTTAAGCGATTCAAGGGATTTTTGCATCCTTTGATCTGCGTTTGCCTTAATTTGCGCGGCAGACATATGAGCTCCTATTAAACGTGTACTAAAGTGCCTTCGGGCTCACCCCGAACCACTCTTAATAATGCACCGGGTTTTAATATTGAGAAAACTTTAATGGGTAATTTTCGATCTCGGCATAAAGCAAAGGCAGTAGCATCCATCACTTGAAGATTTTGAATGATCGCCTGATCGAAGGTAATCGTCTTATATAAAGTTGCCGAAGGATCTTTATTGGGATCGCTACTATAAATTCCGTCAACCTTGGTTGCTTTTAGCATGATCTCAACACCCATTTCTGCGCCTCGCAGAGCGGCCGCAGTATCCGTCGTAAAGAATGGATTGCCAGTACCGGCAGCAAAAATTACTACCTTCCCCTCACTCATGGCACGAATCGCCCGAGGGCGAATGTATGGCTCCACAACCTGATCCATACGTAAAGCCGACTGAACCCGAGCCTCAACCCCTTTTTGACGCAAGGCGTCTTGTAATGCTAATGAGTTCATCATCGTGGCCAGCATCCCCATATAGTCTGCGGTTGCTCGGTCCATACCGGCTGCGCCACCCGCTACCCCACGGAAAATATTACCGCCACCAATCACAATCGCCAACTCTACTCCCGAAGAAACCACCTCGGCAATTTCAGTCACCATCGCATCAATCGTTACCGGATTAATACCAAAGGCATCATCGCCCATTAGGGCTTCGCCAGAAAGTTTCAAAAGAACTCGTTTATACGATGGCATATAGTGTTGTAAGAATTACCCTATCTTAAGCGGTGACCTTAGCAGCAGCTACTTGAGCAGCCACCTCTGCGGCAAAGTCATCTTGACGCTTCTCAATTCCCTCACCAACAACATATAAGGTAAAGGACTTAATTGAAGTGTTGGCTGCTTTTAACATTTGCTCGACGGTCTGCTTATCGTTCTTTACAAAAGTTTGGTTATATAAAGAAACTTCCTTGAGGTATTTTTGAACTGAACCTTCAACCATTTTGGCAATAATCTCTGGGGGCTTTCCAGATTCAGCCGCTTTTTGCTCAGCAATTTTTCGTTCCATGGCAATATTCGCAGCAGGAACATCATTGGTAGAAATAGCCAAAGGCTTCATCGCGGCAATATGCATAGCGACATCTTTTGCAGCCACATCATCGCCTTGATATTCGACCATCACGCCGATCCGAGTCCCATGCAAATACGACACTAATTTGTTTGAACCATCAAAGCGCTGAAATCGACGTAAGCTCATGTTTTCGCCAATTCGACCAATCAACTCTGTACGAACCGCGTCCACCGTTTTGCCATTTAAATCGTAAGCCGCCAATGCAAGCACATCGGCAGGGTTTTTTTCGGCTACTAATTTTGCGCAAGCATTACTGAGGGCCAAGAAATCATCGTTTTTAGAAACAAAATCGGTTTCACAATTCACTTCGAGCAACGCTCCCTGACCACCAGAAATATAAGCGGTAATCACACCTTCTGCGGCAATTCGAGAAGCAGCTTTACTCGCTTTGCTTCCCAATTTGACGCGTAAAATTTCTTCGGCTTTAGCCATGTCGCCATCAGCCTCGGTTAAGGCTTTTTTACACTCCATCATCGGGGCGTCTGTTTTGGCGCGTAATTCGCCAACCATTGCAGCGGTAATTGCGGCCATTAGTTACCCTTTCCCTCTTCAACAAACTCTTCTTCCGATTCTTGGGCTGCTTCAAGCACGGCCTGAACTGCATTTTCCTTACCCTCAAGTATCGAGTCTGCAATTCCCCGCACATACAAAATTACCGCCTTACTGGAATCATCGTTGCCGGGAATGACATAATCAACCCCTTCTGGCGAGTGATTGGTATCCACTACAGCAATCACGGGGATGCCTAATTTATTGGCTTCGGTTACCGCAATCTTGTGGTATCCAACATCTACGACAAAAATAGCATCGGGAACACCATTCAGATTCTGAATGCCGCCTAATGATTTCTTTAACTTATCAAATTCACGCTCATTGGTTAGCGCTTCTTTTTTAGATAACTTTTCCCAGTCGCCCGCTTCTTGAGCTAAGCCCATATCTTTCAAACGCTTAATCGAACCCTTCACTGTTTTAAAGTTCGTTAAGGTGCCGCCTAACCAACGGCTATCGACATAAGGCATACCCGCGCGGGAAGCCTCTTCAGCAATAATTTCACGCGACTGACGCTTAGTGCCAACAAATAAAACGGTTCCTCGATTCGAGGCAATTTGACGGACGAACTTCTGAGCCTCTAAAAATAAAGGTAAGGTCTTCTCTAAATTAATAATATGAATTTTATTGCGATGGCCGAAAATATAAGGGGCCATTTTGGGGGACCAGAAACGGGTTTGGTGACCAAAGTGGCAGCCAGCTTCTAGCATTTCACGCATTGTTACAGACATTTACAATCTCCTAAGGGTTGGTTCATAGGTTAAGTCCTGACTGCGCTAAAAAGCGCCACCCTGGATGGCTTAACCTGGGATTTCACCTACATTTACCTTTAAAAATTAAGGCTTATGTCGACGATTGCAAAATTATACCTTATTTATCAAAGCTCTAGTAGATTAGGGCTAAGGTACAAATTACCGATAATCGTCCATAATTGCTAGTATGGTGAGCATTTTTAATTCTGAAAAAGACATTAACGGCATGCGCGAGGCTGGGCGACTGGCTAGCGAGGTCTTGGACTACATTACCCCTTTTGTGAAGCCTGGCATTTCAACTGGAAAGTTAGATCAACTGTGTCACGCATACATGCGGGATGTTCAGAAAACAATTCCTGCTCCACTAAATTATCAGCCGCCAGGCTACCCGCCTTTTCCAGCTGCTATTTGCACATCCGTAAACGATGTGATTTGCCATGGAATTCCTGGTGACAAAATCCTAAAAAATGGCGACGCAGTCAATCTTGACATTACGGTAATTTCACCAGCAGGTTATTTTGGTGATACCAGCCGTATGTTTGCAGTCGGCGATATTTCAATCCTAGCAAGCCGTCTTAACCAAATTACGTATGAATGCATGTGGCTTGGAATTGCGCAGGTAAAGCCAGGTGCGCAGTTAGGTGATATTGGCTCAGCCATTCAAATCCATGCTGAAAGCGCAGGGTATTCTGTCGTTCGCGAATATTGTGGGCACGGGATTGGTAAAGTCTTTCATCAGGATCCGCAAATCTTGCATTATGGCAAGGCTGGAACTGGCGATACTCTTTTAGAAGGGATGACTTTTACAATTGAGCCTATGATTAATGCAGGTCGGCGCGAAATTCGCACCATGCCAGATCAGTGGACTGTAAAAACAAAAGATCGAAGTCTATCGGCCCAGTGGGAAAACACTGTGTTAGTCACCGCCACGGGGGTCGAAGTTCTAACGTGGTCAACTGGCTCTCCTCCGCCACCAGAATGCGTTAAACATCTCCAGTTCCGCCCTCATTTAGTAGCGGTATAAATACTTCCTAATTACACCATTCGCTTCCCATGTTAGAAGCCGAAATTATTAACCCGTCAAAAATATTAAAAGCCGCTCGTCAAATTTGCTTTGAGAAATTTGAGCGCACGCAAAATGTGTCGCAGCTAATGCAAGGCTTGACATTAGCAACTGACGCAGCGCTAATCCAATTATGGGACGAGGCTAATTTAAGCTTAGACGGCGCTTTACTGGCTGTTGGTGGCTATGGGCGTAATGAATTATTTCCCTACTCGGATATTGATATTCTGGTTTTATTAAACGATTCGGCGGGGATCAATCAAAACCAAATAACACCGGAAATTAACCAAAAGGTAGAACAATTTATCACTCGCTGCTGGGATAGTGGCTTAGAAATCGCCTCAGCTGTTCGCACGATCTCAGAATGCTTGTCCGAAGCCGAACTGGACATTACCATTCGTACGTCTTTATTGGAGGCGAGATTCATTCAAGGCAATCGCGGATTGTATAAACAATTCAACCAATCGTATATGGCGGCAATGGATCCGCAGTCATTCTTTCAGGCTAAGCTCTTAGAGCAACAACAGCGTCACCACAAATACCACGATACCCCCTATTCTCTCGAGCCTAATTGCAAGGAAAGTCCTGGCGGTTTACGCGATTTACAAATTATTTTATGGGGTAGCAAAGCAGCTAAATTTGGAAACCGTTTTCAAGATCTTCATAAAAAAGGGTTGATCACCGCACGCGAACTCAAAGAACTCAATCGTAATCAGAAATATTTACAAGTTTTACGGGCACACTTGCACCTTTTGGCCGGTCGTCGCCAAGATATCTTAGCTTTTGATCTTCAGGCAGCGCTTGCAGAACGCATGAATATGAAAGCAGAGTCAACTCGCCTCGCTAGCGAAAAAGTGATGCGTGGTTATTACTGGGCCGCCAAAGCAGTGAGCCAATTAAATAATATCTTGACTCAAAATCTAGAAGCATTACTTTTCCCTAGCGAGTCAAAAACTACTTATCCTGTTGCAAGCGATCCGCATGGTCATTTTATTGAACGACAAGGTGTTTTAGATATCCAAGACCCTCAACTCTTTCAAAAAAATCCCGAAGAAATATTACGTTGTTTTTTATACTTTACAAAAACACCGGGAATTAACGGCTTATCTCCTGCGATTTTTCGTGGCTTGTATAACGCTCGGCAATTAATGGATAGTGCTTGGCGAAAACAAGAAGTGAATCGTGCTTGTTTTATTGAAATATTGAAGCAGCCCGATGGAGTTTCTAGAGCCTTTCAATTAATGAATCAAACGAGCGTCCTCGGAAGATACCTACCCGCATTTCGTCGAATTGTTGGGCAAATGCAGCATGATTTATTTCACGTTTACACCGTTGATCAACATATTTTGATGGTTTTACGAAATGTACGGCGATTCATGATTATTGAAAATACCCATGAATTTCCCTATTGCAGTCGCCTGATTGCTACCTTTGAAAAATCGTGGTTAATTGTCTTAGCCGCCCTGTTTCATGATATTGCCAAAGGTCGCGGCGGAGATCATTCCGATCTAGGAAAACGGGATGCTCGTCAATTTGGTAAAGAGCATCATTTAGAGACCGCGGATATTGAACTGATCGTTTGGCTGGTTAGTGAGCACCTGACCATGAGTCAAATTGCTCAAAAACAGGATATTGCTGACCCCGATGTCATTAAAGCATTTGCAAAAAAAGTTCGTGATGAAAGACACCTTACTGCCCTATATCTATTAACGGTTGCCGATATCCGCGGAACCAGTCCTAAAGTTTGGAATGCTTGGAAAGGGAAATTATTAGAAGACCTCTATCGCTCCACCTTACGCTTCTTGGGCGGGGCTAAACCTGACCCTAGCTCTGATCTAGCCCGCCATCAAGAAGAAGCGCGCCAGCAATTGCGTTTATTTGGGATCGAAGATTCTGCCAGTGATCATTTATGGCAAAAACTCGATGTGGCTTTCTTTTTACGCCAAGAAGCTTCCGATATTGCCTGGCTCACACGCCATTTATTTAATCGCGTCGATAGCCAAGAACCGGTTGTTCGAGCCCGCTTATCGCCTGCAGGCGAAGGCCTCCAAGTCGCGGTATATGTAAAAGATCAGGAAGATTTATTTGCGCGTATTTGCGCCTATTTTGAGCGCCATCACTTTTCTATTTGGGATGCGCGCATTCACACCACCCGACATGGCTACGCCCTAGACACCTTCCAAATTGAGGGAAGCGATTTAATTGATGAGAGCGGTAATTATCGCGACTTAATTCAATTAGTTGAGTACGAATTAACTGAATCTCTACAACAACGAACCCCTTTGCCCGATCCAAATATGGGCAGAATATCGCGGCAATCTCGCACTTTCCCAATACAACCTCGAGTTAGCATGCAACCCGATGAAAAGGGTCAATACTTTTCATTGGCGATTTCTGCAAGCGACCGTACTGGACTTCTATATGCAGTGGCGCGCGCTTTAGCCAAACATCAGGTATCTCTCCACACTGCCAAAATTAATACCCTAGGAGAACGAGTCGAGGATATTCTTTTAATTGATGCTGCTCAACTGAGCAAAAACCCAAAACTGCAAATTCAATTAGAAACCGACTTATTAGATGTTTTGGCAAGTTGATGGATTACCTCATTACTTCCCTAATAATCGCAGCATACCCTCTTCATCAATTACGTTAACGCCTAGTTCGAGAGCTTTATCCAACTTACTACCAGCATCATCACCCGCAACCAGATAACTTGTCTTCTTAGAAACAGATCCTGCTACTTTGGCACCGGCCAATTCGAGCAAGCCCTTAGCATCATCACGCGAAAGAGTTGGTAAGGTGCCCGTAATTACAAAGGTCAGTCCACTTAAATCAACATTTACACTTCCTTCTTCTTGATTCAATGAAATTCCTAAAGCAAGTAATTGTTCAATAACCTCACGATTATGCGATTCAGACATAAAACTAACTAGTGAATTTGCAACAACTGGGCCAACATCATTGACCATCAATAAATCATCTAACTTGGCATCCATTAGCGCAGCCATACTCCCAAAATAACGAGACAAATCTTTTGACGTACTTTCGCCAACATGCCGAATTCCGAGTGCATAAATAAAACGAGCTAAAGTGGTTTTTTTTGAAAATTCAATCGCTTGTAATAAATTATCTGCCGACTTACTGCCCATCCGCTCCAAATCAGCCAAAGCATTAAATCCGAGCCGATATAAATCAGCTGGGGTTCTGACCAGATTGCGATCCACTAATTGATCAACAATTTTATCCCCCAAACCCTCAATATCCATCGCACGGCGTTGTGCAAAATGCAGCAGTGCCTGCTTTCGCTGTGCCGCGCAAAATAAACCGCCGCTGCAACGGGCTACTGCCTCATCAATAATGCGTTCAATATGAGAACCACAAATCGGGCACTTCAAGGGCATTACAAAAGCACTGGTATGTTTCGGCCTTTTATCCTTAATCACTAAAACAACTTCAGGAATAACGTCACCAGCTCGCCGCACCGAGACTGTATCGCCAACCCGCACGTCTTTGCGAATCACTTCATCTTCATTATGCAAAGTAGCATTAGTTACCGTTACCCCGCCCACCTCAACCGGCGCCAATCTAGCAACTGGGGTAATCGCGCCAGTGCGGCCAACCTGAACATCAATTCCTAACACAGTAGTTAGAGCTTCTTGTGCGGGGTATTTATGCGCAATTGCAAAACGGGGCGCTCTAGAAACAAAACCCAGGGTATTTTGTTCACTAAACGCATTTACCTTAAAAACTACGCCATCAATTTCATAAGGCAAGGATTCACGTTTTAATCCGATCGCTTGATAAAACTGCCTCAATTGATCTATAGAATCTAAAACGGCGCGCTCTGAACAAACTGGCAGGCCTAATTGAAGATAACGATCTAATAACTCACTATGCGATTTTGGTAACCATGAATTCGGCTCTAAAACCCCTAAGCCATAGGCAAAAAAAGACAGTGGGCGTTTTGCAGTGATCTTTGAGTCAAGCTGACGCAAACTACCCGCAGCAGCATTGCGAGGATTAGCAAATTCTTTTTCTCCCTGTTTGGCTGCCAGTTGATTCATTTTTTCAAAATCATGGCGATGCATAAAAACTTCGCCGCGCACTTCAAGAACTTCGGGGATATTGTTACCCAACAGTTTTAAAGGAATTGCCCGAATCGTACGAATATTGGCTGTAACATCTTCACCGCTACTGCCATCTCCACGCGTTGCCGCTTGTACCAGAATGCCTCTTTCGTATCGCAAGGCAATTGCTAAGCCATCAAATTTTAATTCACCAGCATAGGTAACTTGTTGACGATTTAGGCCCTCACGACAACGGCGATCAAAAGCAACTAAATCAGCATCCTCAAAGGCATTATTTAAAGAAAGCATCGGCACCGCATGACGAACTGATGCGAAATCTTTTAGAGGCGTACCCCCAACCCGTTGCGAAAGCGAATCTGGCCTAATCCAGTCTGGATGACGATTTTCAATCTCGAGTAATTCCCGATAAAGCCTATCGTACTCAGCATCTGGCACTAGAGGATCGTCCAACACATAATAAGCATGCTCTAGTCTTGCTAACTCAGTTTGTAAAAACTGATAACGCTTAGTTTGGGATTCGATAGTTTCTTTGGACAAAAACAAGTCCTAATTAAATAAACGTTGGGCGGTAATAGAACCTGCCACAATTCCACTTCCCTCTAAATCAGTGTAGATCACTTGTAATTGCTTCCGAATTGGTCCAACAGAGGCTTCGGTTAAAAGCGCACCATTATCATCCACTAAACGGCCCTGTAAAGTTTCGGCTAAGTAGGAGGCCTCGCTTAACATTAAATCAAAGGCATTTAATTCAACAGCAACTTTCGGAACTTCCAATAAAAAAGTAATTTGAGTTACAGGGCGATTGGGGTCAATCTCCGATGTGGAGAAAACTTTGATGGTTTGATTTACATAAACAAATGCTCTGCCGCTAATTAATGCCTCGAAACCACGAGGCTCCAAAGTTGTTTTCAGCTGCTGCCAAGATGGAGCATTTTGATCAAAAATAACATTGATACCTAATTGAATATCGCTCGCTGCAGCAATCGCATCTAATTCTTTGGCGCTATCAATCATGGCGCTAACGGATGGCATATCTATTTGCGCATCCAAGGCTTCAGAAATATTTTGAGCGCGCGTATAAAAATCAGAAATTTCTAAAACGCCTAAAGGGCCCCTTCGACTAGCCAGCTGGATGGCCATCTGCAGGTCGCTATAGGCATTTTCAGGATTTAAAAATTCCCAACGATTTTGCTGATCAAGTAAGCCCTCACAAAAAATGGGTTTGCCATCATTTTCTTGCTCTTTCATTACCCTGATAATCTCCGAACCCAATATAGGCTCGGAAAAATGCAGGCTAATGACACAATCAATTCGCGGATCAATCGGCTGAACTGCTAGAAAAATCGGGGTGTTTGGTACATTATTGGCGTATCTTGCCGATACTTCAATTTCATTTTCTGCACTTATATCAGGATCATCAAAAACAGGCTCACGGATTGGAGTCGATTTGATACCAAAAGATTCTCCCCTGCGGGCATGGCGCAAATTATAAAAAAGAACCCAAACAAAAAATAAGGCGCCAATGATGGTGAGTGCAAACTGCAACTCCGAAAGCCCTAATTGGGCGGCTATTTTTTCTAGCGGCATTTAAGCCGCCTCCACCATCGATACTGCCGAAGTAATATCAACGGCAACTATTCTCGATACGCCTTGCTCTTGCATCGTAACCCCAATTAATTGACCAGCAATTTCCATTGTAATTTTATTATGGGAAATAAATACAAACTGAGTTTTATTAGCCATCCTTGAAACCATTTCCGCATAACGCTGAGTATTGGCATCATCGAGCGGTGCGTCGACCTCATCCAACAGACAAAATGGCGCTGGATTTAACAAGAAAAGTGAAAATACGAGAGCGATTGCGGTTAAGGCCTTTTCTCCGCCGGATAACAAATGAATTGAACTATTTTTCTTGCCTGGTGGCTGAGCCATCACTTGCACGCCCGCGTCTAAGATCTCTTCACCC
This sequence comes from Polynucleobacter sp., assembly GCA_016462905.1. Taxonomy (GTDB): domain Bacteria; phylum Pseudomonadota; class Gammaproteobacteria; order Burkholderiales; family Burkholderiaceae; genus Polynucleobacter. The sequence goes on from JAEMSI010000025.1 coordinate 16,453, forward strand.
GTCATCACCAATTGTGCATGTCCGCCCCCAAACAACTCTGGGAATAGGCGCCCAAAATGCAAGTTGACCGAATCAAAAGTGCCCTGCAATAAATCGCGTGTTTCGGCATCTATTTTGGCAATCGCGTCAGTTAAGGTTTGGATGGCTTCGTTTAAATCGGCTGATTGCGAGTCTAAGAAGGCTTTTCGTTCGCGCCCACTAGCCAATTCATCTAGAGCGGCCATGTTGACAGGTCCGAGCGATTGGATTTCATTATTTAAACGAGTCACCTCGCCCTGCAAACTACTGACTTTAAGTTCAGGGCTATAACGCTGTGCCAAGCTCTCCAAATCCGCCTCATCTTCTTCCAGTTGAGTTGTAAATTGTTCGTACGTTAAACGAGCAGCCTGTTCACGCAATTGCAAATCAACGACTTTATCGCGCATGGGCTGCAAGGTACGCTCTAACAATAAACGCGACTCTTCCGATTCACGTAACTGATGTTGCATGGCATCTTGCTCGGTTCTAGCTGCAGCCAAAGCTGCTTCTTTTGCACTACGAGCAATCAATAATTCTTGTAAACGCTCTTGAGACTCTGCATCACTTAAACCTGATAATTCATTTTCACTGGCGTCAAAACGATCCTGCAATTCCATAATTTGAGTTCTTGCCGCAGTCTGGTCACGTTGTAAATCAGCAATTTTTTGTTGTAAAGAGCGAGTTTGGAAAGTAGCCTCTTGCGTCTCAATTTCAGAGTTACGCAAAGCTAAGCGATGCGCTTCGCGTGCCTGCGTACTTTGCTCAAGTTGCTGTTGTCTCGAAGTAAAATCCAATTCAGCCTGAGACTTCCGCGATTCAGATACTGAATACTCAGCACGCGTTTGCCCTAACTGGGAAGCTAGGTCTTGAGCCTCTTGAGATAAATCACCTAACTCAACTTGAATTTGCGATGCCCTAGAACTATATTGTTCTTCGGCTTGAGTCAGTTGCATCTTCTCTACTTCAAACAAATGTGCATCCTGAACCGCGGATTCAGCGCTCATGCGAGCTTGTTCGGCAGCCTGAGAAGCTGCCTGATAATTGGCCACGCATTGCTCAAGATTACCCTCTAATTCATTTTGAATTAATTTTTGTGCTTTGAGTTGCTTTTCTAAACTTTCCATTTCCTGAGCACGAGCCAACATGCCAGACTGCTCAGAATCAGCGGCATATAGTTGCACGCCAACGCGACTCACCAAATGCCCTTGCGGAGTGACTAAAGCTGCGCCAACAGGAAGTTTATCCCGGCGCTTTAAGGCATCCTCCAGATGATCTGCAATAAAGATATTACCCAGCCACTCTTGCAAGACTAAGGTAATCGAACCACTAGACTGCACTCGTGATAACAAGGAAGTAAATCCGGTAGGTGCTTTTATATCTACTGAGGCAACTCCTTCAGTCAACAAAATAGCTAAGCGGCTAGGTGGTGCATCGTTTGCCAAACTCAAAGTCTCTTGCATGCTCTTGGTTCGAACCGCGGCTAAACGCTCACGCAAAACTGATTCAAGAGCAGCTTCCCAGCCTTTCTCAACTTTCAACTCTTCCCAAAGACGTTTACTTTCTTTTAGCCCTTTACTTTCCAACCAAGGCCCAATCTTCCCCTGAGCTTGAACGCTTGCCTGCAAAGCAGTAAGCGCAGTCAATCTAGCTTCGGTTTGATTTAATTCCTGAACTGCTTGCTGTAAATTATCCTCAGCCGCCAAGCGTGCCTCATCAGTCGCGGGTACCCTCAACTGCGTTTCCTGTGCCTTAATCTTAGCTTCATCCGCCTTACGCTGCGCCATCCCATGGCGATCGATTGCCATCCTTAACGCTTGTTCATCAGGCTTGCGCATTCCAGATAATTCTTCATTTAATTTAGATTGACGTTGCTCATTACCAGTAATTTGGTTCTCAATCCCTTTAATCCGCTCACTTAGGCTAACGATTTGTTGTTCAAGGCTTACTAAATGGGCACGAGCCGTTTCTAAAACACCATTGGCATCTTGAAACGATTGCTCTAGTTGCGGCAAATGCCCCTGCAAATCATTTAAAACAAGATTCAATTCCTGTTCTTTTTCAGTCGCCTCACGAAATTCTTGCTCAGCCATTCGTTGCGCTTGCGCAGCATCTTTTTCTTGAGAAGTCCAACGCTCTAACTGAGACTGTAAATCGAGCGCTTGTTGTTGTAAACGCTGACGCGACTCTTGAACGTATTTAATTTCAGCCTCAACTTGACTGATATCGGCATTGGTTTGATATAGGTCGCCCTGTGCTTTGCTGACTTTATCTTGAATGGCATATTGCTGGGTACGCATTTCTTCTAATTCCGATTCAGAATGCCTCAACTTGGCAGTTTCTTCCTCGAGCTTGACTTGTGTTTCGCGAATTGCGCCAGCCTGCTTTTGTTGCTCTTTATCGGCATCGGTTTGCCGTACAAACCACAACAATTGTTGCTTTGATTTCATCTCAGCCAACATTTCATTATGACGACCTGCAACCTCTGCCTGTGCTTCAAGTCGAGCAATTTGCTGCTCTAACTCGCGCAAAATATCCTGCACGCGAAGCAAATTCTCTTGCGTATCCTCTAAGCGAGCCGCAGTTTCCTTGCGACGTTCTTTGTATTTTGAGACGCCGGCAGCTTCTTCTAAAAAAACTCGGAGATCCTCTGGTTTAGATTCCAAAATACGCGAGATGGTCCCTTGACCAATAATGGCATAAGCGCGTGGCCCTAGACCCGTGCCCAAGAAAATGTCTTGGATATCTTTGCGCCGCACCACTTGATTATTGATAAAGTAACTTGAATTACCGTCGCGCGTTAAAACCCGCTTTACCGATAATTCCGCAAAAGTTGACCATTGACCTTGAGCGCGTCCATCGGCGTTATCAAAAATCAATTCGACGCTCGCGCGTCCAGAAGGTTTTCGTAAACCTGATCCATTAAAAATCACATCTTGCATGGATTCGCCACGCAACTCACTGGCACGCGATTCACCTAATACCCAGCGAACGGCATCAATAATATTGGACTTACCGCAACCATTTGGCCCAACTACACCAATTAACTGACCAGGTAATTCAAAATGGGTAGGATCAACGAAAGATTTAAAGCCGGAAAGTTTGATCGATTTAAGTTGCACGGGTGTTTTTCTTCGTAAAAAAAGGTTACTAAATGCCTAATAGAGGATGATAGCAAGGGTCGGACAATAAACCTCTTATCGCAAGCCCCAATATAATCAAGAAATAGTTGCTTTTTCCGCTACTTTTAACAAAAATCCTTAACAATCCGATAGTTACCAAAATATATGAGTCAAGCACTACAAAGCACCATTGAACAGGCCTGGGAAAATCGTGCCGATTTCTCCCCCAGCAATACACCAAAAGACGTTAGAGATGCTGTGAATGCCGTCTTGGAGGGTTTAAATCAGGGCAGCATTCGCGTTGCTACCAAGAAATCGGTGGGTGTTTGGGATGTCAACCAGTGGGTTAAAAAAGCAGTACTGCTTTCATTTCGCCTCGAGGACAATCAAGTCATGTCTGCTGGCGGCTATACCCAGTTTTACGATAAAGTGCCCAGCAAATTTGCCAACTATACGGCGGCTGATTTTGCCCAAGGCGGGTTCCGTGTCGTGCCCCCCGCAATTGCTCGACGAGGTTCTTATATTGCTAAAAATGTGGTTCTAATGCCCTCTTACGTCAATATTGGCGCCTACGTCGATGAAAGCAGCATGGTCGATACTTGGGCAACCGTTGGTTCCTGCGCCCAAATCGGAAAGCATGTGCACTTATCGGGCGGCGTTGGAATTGGTGGGGTATTAGAACCTATTCAAGCAGGGCCAGTCATTATTGAAGACAACTGCTTTATCGGTGCCCGCTCTGAAGTGGTCGAAGGTGTTGTGATTGAAGAGAATAGCGTGTTGTCGATGGGTGTTTATATTGGACAAAGCACCAAAATTTATGACCGCGAAACCGGCGAAGTTCATTTTGGCCGAGTTCCTGCGGGTTCGGTCGTAGTTCCAGGATCACTTCCCTCCAGTAACGGTAAATACAGCTTATATGCTGCCATTATTGTGAAAAAAGTAGATGCGCAAACGAGAGCAAAAACAGCCATTAACGAATTGTTGCGCGATTAAATTCATCGATAACGGCATTGAATGTCAAAGACACTCGAATTAACCAAACAGCTCATCGCTTGTAAATCGGTTACTCCCGCCGATGGGGGTTGCCAAGATTTAATTGCAAAACGATTGGCGTTGCTTGGCTTCAAGACCGAATCGATTGTTAGCGGGCCAAAGAATTTTGAGGTGACTAATTTATGGGCGATTAAGTTAGGTGCCGCAAACGAAAAGGGGAAGGTTTTTGTGTTTGCAGGACACACCGATGTGGTACCAACGGGACCTATTGAAAAATGGGAAACCGATCCCTTTAACCCCAGCGAGCGTTCTGGCTATTTATACGGGCGCGGTGCCGCCGATATGAAAACGTCGATTGCGAGCTTCGTTGTAGCCACCGAAGAATTTGTTCAAGCCAATCCAAATCACACCGGCTCAATTGCCTTTTTAATCACTAGCGACGAAGAAGGTCCTGCGCATGACGGCACCACGATTGTTTGTGAGTTACTAAAAAAACGTCAGCAACGTTTAGATTACTGCGTGATTGGTGAGCCCACTTCAGTAAATCACTTAGGGGATATGATTAAAAATGGACGACGTGGATCGCTATCTGGAAAATTAGAAGTAAGAGGAATTCAGGCTCATATTGCCTACCCCCATCTTGGACGTAATCCGATTCATGAAATCGCGCCCGCATTAGATCGTTTAGTCAATATGCAATGGGATAAAGGTAATCTCTATTTCCAGCCAACTAGTTTTCAAATCTCCAATATTCATGCAGGGACTGGGGCTAATAACATCATCCCTGGTGAACTGAGTATCGATTTTAATTTTCGTTTTTCTACTGAAAGCACTGCTGACGAACTGCGTGAGCGTGTCGAAAAAATGCTTAAGGATGCTCAACTTGACTTCACCATTGACTGGCATTTAGGTGCATCCCCATTTATTACCAATGATGGCAATTTAGCTCAAGCAATGCGCCAAGCGATTCAAAAAGAAACTCAATTAAATACCGAACTATCAACCACGGGTGGCACCAGCGATGGGCGGTTTATCTCTCAAATTTGCTCTGAAGTGGTCGAATTCGGTCCGATTAATGCCACTAGCCATAAATTAAATGAGTGCGTTGCGATTCAGGATATAGAACCACTAAAAAATATTTATCGTCGCACACTAGAGCAGTTAATTCTTTAAATCATGGATCCCGACCCTTCTCAGGATCTAAAAGCATGTTGGCAAGAATTAACGCGTCGACTTGAAAAAGCCAAACTCTTTTTTGGACATGGTGCAATTGATGCGCAAAGTGAAGCTTTGTGGATCATTAGTAAACAACTTGATTTAGCTCCGGCAGAGGCTTTAGAAAAACTAAATCAAGCAGTAACACTAAATCAGATGAGTTCCGCACTTGCAATTGCAAATGAACGTATTCAAACACGGCAGCCACTTGCTTACTTGTTGGGCGAGGCTTGGCTGATGGGCATACCCTTCTATTGCAGCAAACAAAACATCGTGCCGCGCTCGTTCATTGCAGAATTAATTATTGACGGCACACTTGACCCTTGGTTACCGGCAGACGGTTCCGCATTTGATCTTTGTACCGGTAACGGCTCATTAGCTATTTTGCTGGCAATGCATTATCCAGACCTGCAAATCAAAGCTGCGGATTTGAGCATGCCAGCCTTAGCCCTGGCGGCTCGCAATTTAGATCGGCATGGGCTTAGTGAGCAAATTGAATTGCTACAAGGTGATCTTTGGAGCGCTTTACCAGAATCAAATCAAGAAAATCGCTTTGACCTCATTATTTGTAATCCACCGTATGTCAATACGGAGTCAATGCAAAGGCTTCCCGAAGAATATCGAGCTGAGCCTATTGAGGCTTTAGCAGGGGGTGTGGATGGAATGGATTTAATTCGCCAAATTATTGGTAGCGCGGGCGATTATCTGAATGAACGCGGCGCTCTAATACTAGAAATTGGTAACGAAATAGACCATTTCGAAAAAGCCTTTCCTCATATTCCCGTCATTTGGATGGAAGTCTCCAGCGGTAATCAACAAGTGCTTTTAATTCAGGCCGAAGATCTCTAGCCCGTTTAATTTAATTCACTGGCAGACTGAATGGCTTGATCAATTCGCTCTACTGGAATGATTTGCAAACCCGGAATTTTTGTTTTTGGCATATTTGCTTTTGGAATAATCGCGATCTTAAAACCCAGTTTAGCGGCTTCTTTTAAACGTTCTTGACCCCGCGGACAGGGTCGAATTTCACCCGCTAATCCAACCTCACCAAACACAATTAACTCTTTTGGTAAAGCGCGATTTCGAATCGAGGATTGAATCGCTAATAACACCGCTAAATCCGCTGCAGGTTCAGTAATCTTAACCCCACCCACTGCATTTAAAAAGACATCCTGATCAAAACAAGCGATCCCAGCATGGCGATGCAGAACAGCCAAAAGCATGGCTAAGCGGGCTTGTTCCAAACCTACAGCCAAACGTCTTGGATTCGGAATATGGGCGGTATCAACTAATGCTTGAATTTCAACCAGTAAAGGGCGGCTACCCTCTTGAGTTACTAATACGCAAGAACCTGGGACTGTTTCAGTATGTTGCGATAAAAAGAGAGCTGATGGATTGGTAACTCCTTTCAAACCTTTTTCGGTCATAGCAAAAACACCTAATTCATTCACTGCGCCAAAGCGATTTTTAATGGAACGAATTAAACGAAAGGAAGAATGGGTATCTCCCTCGAAATATAAAACCGTATCGACAATATGCTCTAAAACACGAGGTCCTGCTAAATGCCCGTCTTTGGTTACATGACCCACTAAAAAAATACAAATACCGCTTGATTTCGCTAAACGCGTTAACTGAGCCGCGCACTCTCTTACCTGAGCAACTGAACCTGGTGCCGAACTTAATAACTCCGAGTAGATGGTTTGAATTGAATCAACCACTAATACTTGTGGTTTCGCCGACTCTACCGCCAAAATTAGTTTTTCGAGCTGTATTTCTGCTAACACTTCTAATTCGGGCGCGTCTAAATTAATCCGCTTGGCACGTAAAGCAATTTGTGCGGCCGACTCTTCGCCGCTGCTATACAAAACGTTCGCACCCCGAATACTCAACTCAGCCAAGGCCTGAAGTAATAGAGTGGATTTCCCAATTCCAGGATCACCGCCTAATAAAATAACTCCTCCAGGAACTAAACCACCACCCAGTACCCGATCTAACTCATCAACACCCGTCGGTAAGCGTGGCGAATCTTCAGCATCAATTGCATTGAGTTTTTGTCGTGGAATGGGCTTTGCTAAACCTTGGAAACGGCTACTCGCAGACGATTCAGCAATACTCTCTTCCAAAGTATTCCAAGCATCACAAGCGGGGCACTGGCCTTGCCATTTTGCTGAGTTGCCCCCACAGGCTTGACAAACGTACAAGGTCTTGGTTTTTGCCATTAATCCAACTTCGCGCCTGCTTTGTTTTCCTGGGCGCGCCGCGGGGCATCTTTACGACGCTCTTCCAAATCTGCGGCACGGGCTGCCTTGTCTTTTTGTTTTTGCTCGAATTCGCGTTGATTATCAGCGCGCTCCTTAGCTTTTTCAGGACTAGCTCGCTCAGCTGCACGCGTGGCATCACGCTCCGTTTTAATCCGCTCGCGAATCACTCGTTGGTTAGCATTGAGCTCAACTTCTTGCTCTCGAATCGGGTCAATTTCTTTCCGATGTTGAATCCGTGCATCATTCAAACAGCTATTTACAAAAAAACGTTTATAACACTCTGCATTGGCTTTCTTCCAACGATAATCAGCCCAATCGCGTTGTAATGATAACTCTTGCTCGATCTTATCGAGACGCTCTATTTCTTGCTCATCAGCCAGCGAAGCCACTGCCGGACTGGCAACCAATAAGAGCCCAAAAAAAGCTATTCCAATGCGACCTAAATAAATTATCAAAGAGGCCAACATTAAAACTCGACCTTAGCTCCAAGCTCAACTAAACGATTCGCTGGAATTTTAAAAAAGTCCGATTGCCGACCTGCATTTTGATAAAGCCATGCAAATAAAGATTGTCGCCACATCGCCATGCCCTTTAACTGCTTGGGAACAACAGTATCGCGAGAGAGAAAGAAAGAGGTGCTCATTAGATCAAATGGAATATGCAAATTTTTATTAATCAATGAAAGAATATGCAACATATCGGGAGTTTCATTAAAACCGTAGATCGCGCGCACTACGTAGATATTATTTCCAAGGTCTTTCAAGGTAATGCGCTCTTTATCACTCACTCTGGGAACATCCCAAATACTCACCTTCAGAAAGAAAACTCGTTCATGCAATACATGATTGTGTTTTAAATTATGCAAGAAAGATACTGGCAAATAATCAACATGGGCGCTTAAGAAAACTGCGGTGCCCTCAACACGGTGAGGTGGGTTGATCATCAGGGAGCTCATAAATCCCTCTAACTTGATACCATTCGCTGTAGAGCGATCACGCAGAATTTTTCTTCCTTTGTACCAGGTCATTAATAAAACAAAACAAACGGCGCCAAGGGTCAAAGGAAACCAACCACCCTCCAGTATTTTTAATAAGTTTGCGCTAAGGAATGCAAAATCCACCAGTAAAAATGCACCAATGACTAAAGTGACTAGCAAAGGATGCCATTTCCATAGAATCCGCATCACTACTGCTGCCAAGAAAGTATCAATAATCATCGTAGTGGTGACCGCAATGCCATATGCGGCGGCCAGATTATTGGAGGATTTAAATGCAAGAACAACTGCAATCACAAATACAAATAAAATCCAATTTACCAGTGGTATGTAAATTTGACCCACTTCGTTATCGGAAGTGTGACGAATTTTCATACGTGGTAAAAAGCCTAATAAGATTGCTTGGCTGGTAATTGAAAAGGCCCCTGAAATAACGGCTTGCGAAGCAATCACCGTTGCCATCGTTGCAAAAATGATCAAAGGAAATACCAATCCCTCTGGCACCATTGAATAAAAGGGGTTCTTTACCGCCTCAGGGTTATTTAATAACATCGCACCCTGACCAAAATAATTCAATAATAAACAAGGTAGTACTACCAAGAACCAACCGAGCCTTATCGGCTTAATCCCAAAATGGCCCATATCGGCATACAAAGCCTCAGCACCGGTCAAGACTAAAAATACAGCGCCTAGAACAATAAATCCTTGCAAGGCATGTTCGAGCATAAAGCGAATTGCATACATCGGATTAATCGCTATCAAAATTTGCGGATTGCCCAGCAATTGATAGATGCCCATAGCGCCCAAAATCAGAAACCAACCCAACATGACTGGCCCAAATAATCGACCTACTACTGCAGAACCTGTTTTTTGTAGCAAAAATAATAAAACCAAAATTAATATCGTTACTGGAATCACAAAACGATCTAAATCGGAAGAAATAACCCCCAGACCCTCTACTGCCGACAAAACTGAAATGGCCGGCGTAATAATGGCATCGCCATAAAACATACAGGTACCAAAAACGCCCATCATAATAATGAGCATGGCCCTCTTGGAGCCAGGTTTAGCGGTTCGTAAGGTCAGGGCCATTAGCGCTAAAGTTCCCCCCTCGCCATGGTTATTAGCGCGCATCACAAACAAAACATACTTGAGAGAAACAACGATAGTAAAAGCCCAAAATACCATTGAAATCACGCCATAAACTGCCTCTAGCGAAAATGGGATACCATGCTCAGCGCTAAAACATTCTTTAAGAGCATATAAGGGGCTTGTACCGATATCGCCAAAAACAACTCCAATCGCAGCCAAAATTAAGGTACTGATAGCGCCTTTATGACGTGTATGAGATTGATTCGTTATCTCTACCGGGCGTAATAATTCTGACTGTGAAAATTCTGGGTTGCTAACCGACATGTTACGCCTCATCTGAATATTGCATGGCAATATGATACCCCCTCTTAAGACAGCAAGATCAAGTCTAATATCGACATCTAGGCGCAAAAATGCTAGAATAGAAGGCTCAGACGCGGGGTGGAGCAGTCTGGCAGCTCGTCGGGCTCATAACCCGA
>JAEMSI010000006.1:0-42848 GCA_016462905.1 Polynucleobacter sp.
GATTGGCTGATTCCGCGGAATCGATAATCATTCACCACGGTAACGTTGGCAGTAATCGGTCCAGACGGATTTTCTGCAACTGCCTGTGCACCTGATCCTTTGTCGGTTAAAACTACCTGAGCTGATACAACCCCACTTAATAAACTGGAAATTGCTAAAGCAATCGCTGTTTTTTTAATTAATTTGCAATTTGACATCTTTACCACTCCTTTAAGATCGAATTGTGGGAACATCCCCATCAGATATAAGCAATAATCGTGCCAATTATAATATAGTCAATAAAATCAGTTACTTAAATACATAAATTACCTTTACATAAGACTTTATATTGGAATTTTTGGGCTCATTCTGGGTGCAGGGGATAGATTAAACTTAAATACGCACTATAAAAGTGCATATTTATACCCAAAATCAGTAATTTCGCCCTCGTGGTCAGATAATTTAAAAATAGAACCGCCTTAAAATAAAGTTATGCAAAAACCAAGCCAAACCTTTGAGCAGATTCGTGAGCAAATGCAAACCATCGCCAGCGATATGCAAAACAAAATTGGGGATGCGATTCGTCAATCCCCCGCAAAAGACCTTGAAAAAAATATTCGCTCCATGATGACACAAGGATTTCAAAAAATGGATTTGGTTACCAGAGAGGAGTTTGACGTACAAGCCAAAGTGCTTTCTAAAACCAGAGAAAAGTTAGAGGCGCTCGAGCAAAAAGTTGCCCTCCTCGAAAAACAAAATCACTCCTAGACCCCCCATTATTTGCCATTAGCTGTCACTTACAGCCGTAGCCTTCAGGGCCTCGATGCTGAATTAGTTCATGTGGAAGTCCATCTTGCCAACGGCCTGCCCAGTTTTACGATGGTTGGTTTGCCTGATGCCGAGGTTCGAGAAAGCAAAGATCGGGTTAGAGCTGCAATTATAGAAAGTGGCTTCGATTTTCCCGCAAGGCGAATTACCGTTAATCTCGCTCCAGCCGATTTAAGAAAAGCATCTGGTCGATTTGATCTGGCCATTGCGCTGGGCATCTTAGCTGCAAATAAAATAATTTCCAGCCAACAAATCTTGGATTATGAATTTGTTGGCGAATTATCACTATCAGGAGAAATTAGACCGATTCAATCCTGTCTTGCAATGGCATTGGCCATGCAGAAACTGAATAATCAGCGTACTTTCATTATTCCGTTTGCCAATTTAGAAGAAACTGCCTGGGTTCAAAAAATTAAATTATTGGCCAGCAAAAATTTAAAAGAGGTGTGTGATTTTTTATCAGGAAAAATTAAACTACATCAGCATGCTGCAATCAAACCTTCTCTTGTTGCTTCGCTTGCGGCTTCACCAAATAGCACGCCGACTCAATCAACAGCGACCGATAATCATCAAAATGACTTAGACGATTTTTCAGATGTACGCGGGCAATTATTTGCGAAGCGGGGTCTCGAAATAGCAGCTGCCGGTTTTCATTCGGTATTGCTTTCTGGTCCCCCAGGAACGGGCAAAACGATGTTAGCTAAACGTCTACCCAGTATTTTGCCGCCCCTAAGCCAAGAAGAGGCGCTAGAGCTAGCCGCTTTAGTCTCGCTACATCGTCGTATTAGTCCCTTTGATTCAATAGGGCTGCCGAGCTTAATTCGTCCTTTCAGGAACCCCCATCACACCAGCACCACCAGCGCGCTAGTCGGGGGTGGAGCACTTCCGCAAGCAGGTGAAATCTCCTTAGCTAATTATGGGGTTTTATTCTTAGATGAATTTCCAGAATTTTCTCGCTCAAGCTTGGAGGCTCTCAGAGAGCCTTTACAAAATGGTGAAATTACCATTGCTCGCGCCCGTTTTCGTCAATCCTTCCCCGCCAAATTTATTTTGCTTGCAGCCATGAACCCTTGTCCATGTGGCTTCTTGGGGCATCCCAAAAAACAGTGTCGCTGTACTTTGGCACAAATTCAACGCTACCAATTAAAAGTATCGGGTCCACTTTTAGATCGAATTGCAATTCGTATTTCAGTAAACGCTGAAGATGAAAATGCTTTCATAGAGGAAAAGCAAGCCGAAACATCAAAGGAGATATTAAATCGGGTGATAGGTGCGTGGGATATTCAATACCAACGTCAGGGCAAATTAAACCATTTTTTAAATGCGTATGAAGTAAGTCAATATATTCGGATTGATGATCAAGCACATTCCAATATTGCTCCTATTTGGAAAATGGTGGGCGCATCCGGAAGAGGATTGCATCGAGTATTAAAGATAGCAAGAACAATTGCCGATTTAGAGGGTGATCAATCTAACCATATCCAATTAAATCATCTATTAGAAGCAGTTTCTTTTAGTAAGCCCTTGATTAAGCCAATGACTTTCTGATTGCAGGAATCTGCTACAGAGCCCTAAACTCATCAAAGAAGGTATTGTCGTTATCGTTATCGAAAACTTTGTCAATCACTAGCAAAGTATCTGTTTTGGCTAATGCGGGGATAGGCTTGATCAAGCTCAGTTGATAAATGAATACGCTGCCATTGCTCTGTGGTCGCATAATCCACTGAGTGCGCATCAAGCGTGCATCTCCCTTAGGCTTATTCACACGCAAGTAATAGTCGGTTTTATAAGCTCCGTTATTTCCTTGATTCAATTTAGGAGATACTTTATTGGTAATTTGATCAAATTGAGGGGGTCCTGCAACTTGTCCTTCTTTTTCTAAAAGTAATTTAGACTTTAATTGCTCTAATATGGGATTCGTTTCTGAAATGAGTGAGGGCGGGACCATGATCGTCATGACAGAATAAATTTCCTCATCAACCCCCGCGAATTGCAAATACTGTTTTAATAAATAGGATTGCCCTCCAAAATAGTATGGAATATCTCGCTCTAATTGTTGAGGCTTTGCTGGAAATTGCGCAGTAAAGCCTAATGACTCATTACGGACAATCCGCCAATCGTATTGAGGACTGCATGCCAATAAAAATAGGGTCAGAAAGACCGCCAGGTATTCTTTAAACAAGACCCGCTTCATGCGCCTGTTGATCAGCGTGATAACTGGATCGCACCATTGCACCTACTGCAGCATGACTGAACCCCATCTCGCGTGCTTTCTTTTCAAAAAATGCAAACCTATCTGGGTGCATATAGCGCAATACCGGTAAATGATGATTTGAGGGTGCTAAATATTGCCCAATGGTTAACATATTAATTTGATGAGCGCGCATATCTTCCATTACTTGCAGAATTTCATCATCGGTTTCGCCCAATCCAACCATCATTCCACTTTTAGTTGGGATCGCTGCGAAGCGCTCTTTAAAATTGCTTAAGAGTTTTAAAGAATGCATGTAATCAGAACCCGGTCTAGCTTGCTTATACAAGCGCGGAACTGTTTCTAAATTGTGATTCATCACATCGGGCAATCCCAGTGGGTCTGCACCAAAAATATCAAGTGCTTTTTCTAAACGTCCCCGAAAATCAGGAACCAACACCTCTATACGAGTCATGGGCGAATGAAGCCGAATCTGTTTAATGCAATCAACAAAGTGCTGCGCTCCGCCATCGCGTAAATCGTCACGATCAACGCTCGTAATCACAACGTACTTTAGTTTTAAAGCGGCAATGGTTTTGGCTAAATTGATTGGCTCATTTAGATCCAAAGGGTCTGGGCGCCCATGACCTACATCACAAAATGGGCAACGCCGAGTGCATTTATCACCCATGATCATAAAGGTTGCGGTCCCTTTACCGAAACACTCGCCGATGTTTGGGCAGCTTGCCTCTTCACATACCGTGACCAAATGATTCTCGCGTAATATTTTTTTAATTTCACCAAAACGAGAATTGCCAGATGCAGCTTTTACTCGAATCCAATCGGGTTTTTTTAGGGCCTCGCCAATCGGAATAATCTTGATCGGGATACGGGATGTTTTATCGGCTGACTTTTGTTTTTGTAAAGGATCGTAATGAGCTATCGGCTCATTAGTTTGATCTGATTTAGGGTTAGGCATGATTTAATAATTTAACTGCTGAAGAAGATCATTGCATAATTGTTTAGAAACCATCTCAATATTTTCGCTGATTCCTAAGGTTCTCATATCCACTGTCTTTAAACCCACATATCCACAGGGATGAATATTTTTAAATGGCTCTAAATCCATGTCGACATTCAGCGCTACACCGTGATAAGAGCCTTTTTTTGCGATCTTAAGACCCAATGCGGCAATTTTAGCCCCATGAAATTTGGGGTCAATTAGATCGTGTTTGGCGATATATAGCCCGGGCGCTCCCATTTTTCGCTCTACCTGAACTTGATAGCTTGCTAAAGTATTCATCACCGCCTGCTCAATTCGAAAAACCAATTCCTTCGCGAAATAAGGGCGTCGTTTTAAATCAAGCAAAACATAGGCAATGATTTGACCGGGGCCGTGATACGTAATTTCTCCACCGCGGTCAGTCTGAATTAAGGGAATTTGGGCATTGAAGTTTAATAAATTGCTTGGATCGGCCGCCAATCCTAGGGTATATACCGGCGGATGCTGTAAAAACCAAATTTCATCAGGCGTTTCGGCTTGACGCTCTTGATTAAAGCTTCGCATCTTCTGATACGTCAACTGATATTCCTGCAAGCCTAAATAATGGACTTGAATTATCGGGATATTCGTTTTCGTTTCCATTTAATGCATTTACATTTTTAAGCTACAGAACCACTTTGACTAAAGGGTGAGTTGATAGGGTGCGATATAGCTCATCTAATTGCTCGCGACTATGGGCATGAATCATCAAAGTTAAGCCTAAATAGTTTCCATCACGAGAAGGGCGCTTTTCAATTTCATTTGGGTCAAATTGAGAATCGAATTGCTTGGCAATATGCACGATTGCAGGAATAAATTCTGGAGATTCTTTTCCCATGACCTTAATCGGAAAAATACAGGGGTATTCAATTAAGGATTTTTCCTCTGGGGTGGGCAAGCTAGTCTTATTGTTTTCTGACATAGGTCACTTTTTCTTTAATTGGGCCGAACCTGCCCCAACCACTGCTGCAAAATAATATGACGAATGCAATGTAATTTACGATGAAAGAAGTGGTCTGCGCCAGGAATGACTTGCACAGTCAACTCTTGCGGTCTGGCCCAATCAAAAACCTGTGCCAAAGTAATGGTTTCATCCAGCTCGCCATGGATCACCAGCGTATCCGGTGGCACCTCAGGAAGGTCCCATTTGCCCGCAGCGCTACCAACCAGGACTAAACGCTCCGCTGGCTTACCTAATTCAACTAAACGATTACATAAATGGCTGCCCACGAAACTACCAAATGAAAATCCGCCAATCATCAGCGGTAAATTGCCCACTTGATCAATCCACTGATCGCCAGAGGCGCTGGGCATATCTTTCTTCCAGGCGGACGACTGTTTCATCCACTCGCTCACATAATACAAATCGTCGAGTTCACCGCGGCCTTCGTCGTATGTTCCAGCGCTAGTTCCCACACCGCGAAAATTAGGTCGCACGCTGATATAAGCTAATTGATTAAAAGTCCTTGCCAGAGTTTGAATTACCTTATTGTCCATACTCCCTCCCTGCAAGGGATGGGGATGGGCTAACAGTGCCATACCGCGCAACTGAAAATCAGGCTGTTTCTTTAGTTCCTCTGGGAAATCAACCGATAATTGAATTAAACCAACCGGGCCATCAATATGAATGATTTGGGTACGGCTATTCATTAAAAAAATTAAACCAGCTGAAGACGCTCAACAGGCTTGCCTTTTAACAAATGCGACTGAATAATTTCTTCGACATCACTAGTATCAACCATAGAATACCAAGTGCCCTCTGGGTAAATCACCATGACAGGACCGTTAGCGCAATGATCTAAACAACCCGCCTTATTAACTCGCACTTGATTTGGTCCGGCTAAACCAAGCTCTTTAACGCGTTTTTTTGCAAAATCAAATAAATGAGTAGCATTATGGGCTTCACAACAATCGTCGCCATTAGTCCGTTGATTTAAACAAAAAAATAAATGGTATTGATAGCTCATCTAAAAATTATACGTCTCTATTTAATCTTTTGTATTTAATTTAATTTTCGATATTGTCGAAATAAATAAAAAAATGCTGCACTTAACCAAAGCCATGAAAACCATTGCATTAGTTCATTAAAGTGCACCAAACCACCTTGGCGCCAAACCCGTAAGGCTAGATTAAAGTAAGGATTTTCAGGTAAATAGTTAACTACGATCAATAAAATCAGGATGGCAATAAAACTCATGTACAGGATGCAGGATCTTCTGATATCCAAAAAGTAATATAAAAGTATGCTACCAATTACCATTCCCCAAAAAGCACCCGCAGTGAGCCAAGATAAACTCATTGAAAAATTAAACTGTAGAGCAGTAAAAAAAGTTTTGATCACGGTACTCACCAGCAACAAAGTGATTAATAGTTTCCACTTTGACCATTTTGAGTGACTGGGTCGAATTGAAAGCGATAAGAGCAAACCAAAGGCGAGCCACGCCAATGTGGTAATGAGAATCTCTTGCATAGTGTGATTCATCACCATGGTTCCCCAGTCAATCTGTGTTTCTCCCATAAAACCCCAAGCACCTAAACCTAACCATGAGTTTTGTGGATAAATTTGCGCAAATGGAAATAATAAAAATAGGGCACAAGCTAACCAATCGGCTCCAAACCAAGAATCAAAACCTTGCAGTATTGCACTACCCGATAGCAACTTAGGTCCCAAGGGAATAGCTAGTAAGGCGCCTATAAAGGCACCTAAAGTATTGGCAATCCAATCACTTTGGCTAGGAATCCGAGTTGGTATCCAGGTCTGCAAAGACTCAATCGAAGCAGCCAATAGCGCACTAAAAAAAATCGCCATGAGTAGCGCAACAAAATCTTGATAACGTGGATAGAGTGCAAAAACACATAAAAACCCCAATGGGATATACCCTAAAACATTCATACTGAGCTCAAACACACCGATAAATTGAGGAAATGGGGCTTGCCACCAAGCAAAAACTGGGACGCCAATCTGAATATTAAAATCAAACGGGCTAAGACAGCCGTATAGAATTAAGAGAACATAAAGTAGGGTAACTGCTCTTGCTAAAGGCATCGCCTGCAAAGGCCAGAGAAATAATTGCGGTCTTGGCCCTCTGGGCGACAGATCTTCTTGAGGATTATTTTGCTGTGAACTGGTCATAAGTATTCATTCTAGGTCAGACTTTTCTACAATACAGAAATGAAATGGAATTGCATCCTAGAGCGTGTTGTCGAAACAGGCTCAACCAACCACGATCTGCTAGTACGCTGGCGGGCAGGCGAACTGATTGACCCAATATCCCGCCTAGCCCAAAACCAAACTGCAGGCAAAGGTCGTAATGGCAGGCTATGGAAAACACAGGCAAATGATTCGCTCTGTTTCTCCTTAGCCTATCCCTTTGAAAAAGAAATACAACACTTATCGGGCTTGAGTCTGATTTGTGGACTTGCAGTACTTACAGGGATTTCCAAAGCACTCGGGATTTCGAAAAAAAATTTGTATGAACGGGGCTTACGTCTAAAGTGGCCTAACGATTTATTACTCAATCATCTCAAGTTGGGCGGTATTCTAATTGAGGGTGGCAAACTCAGTAACTCCACCAATCAAATTGAGCCTAGTTGGATGATTATTGGTGTTGGTCTCAATCTTCACGTTAATACTGAAATTGAAAAAATAATTGGGCATCGATTGGCAAGTCTTGATCATCTCATTTCTCCCAGCGAAAAATTGCCTGCGGCCGATAGCATTTGGCTTCATATTCTAGATAGCTTTTATGACTATCTCTCCACTATGAATCGAAGCGGTTTTCAATCGTTTAAGGAGGAATGGAACCAATGGGACGCCTATTCTGCTTGCCAAGTTGATATTCGGGAGGGGAACTCATCCAATGACAAGGTATTCATAAGCGGGGTCAATTGCGGAGTAAACCAAGAAGGTGCTCTTATATTATCAATGCCCAATACAAATGAAACTAAATTGATCTATGCTGGCGATGTCTCTCTCCGTCCATCTATTTAAAGCCTGCGCTCAAAATGCAAACCCCTACACTCCTTTTTGATATTGGCAACAGTCGCCTGAAATGGGCTATGCTTGACATGGCTCGCAACCCAGACGAGCTCGATAAAAAAATTTGGGAATATTCTGGTGTTATCGATACCAAATTACTAGGCTCAGAACTCCATCGCAAGGAACTATCTCACTACTTATTAAACACTGTTCCTAAGCCGAAATTGATTGGTCTTTGCTGTGTTGCTTCCGAGAGACGGATTGACGATCTAAAACAAATTTTGCACGAATGGAAGGATTTGCCGATTCATCGTTTAATGGGCTCCAGTTCCTTTCCCAATCTACGCTCGCAATATCTTGACAAGCATCTTCTCGGAGCAGATCGCTGGGCCAGCATCATTGCCGCACGCAATCTATCGCAAGAAAATTGTTTAGTGGTGAACTGCGGCACGGCAACGACGATTGATCTCTTGGGCAGCAATGGAATTCATTATGGCGGGTGGATTATTCCAGGAATGCGCCTAATGCAAGACTCCTTGATAGAGAATACAGCCCGCCTAGATCTGCCGGAAAATAAAAATAGCGCGCTTGATATTGGTTTGAATACGTCGATGGCAATATCATCAGGCTGTCTTTTAGCCCAGATTGGCGCCCTGCAATCTGCCTTAAATTATGCCGAATCGAAAAGAATAAAAATAAATCGCCTTTGGATTGATGGTGGCGATGCGGATTTGCTGTTACCGCATTTATCAGCCCTTCCCATTACCAGTGAGAAAATTACCGGCTTAGTATTACGCGGACTTTGGGCTTGGCTTAAGAGCGAATCTTACCCAAAAGCTTTGTCGTCGAACGATCATGAATAAAGGGGATAGCCATTGCCTTTCCGCCCCAAGATTGAACGACACGAGTTTCTTCCAAAGTACCAATTTCATAATCACCGCCCTTAACAAAAATATCAGGTCGAATTTTTTCAATTAAGGACACGGGTGTTTTATCGGTAAATAAAATCACCTGATCGACGCTAGCTAAAGCTGCGACTAATGCCATACGATCTTCTTCAGAATTAATGGGGCGATCACTGCCCTTATCCAATAAACGCACAGATGCATCCGAATTAATTCCAACCACTAGACTGGCACCCAAAGCTCTTGCCTGATCTAAATAACTAGCATGGCCTCGATGCAGAATATCGAAGACGCCATTAGTAAAAACAAGCGGGCGGGGCAGTAGGTTAATTTGTTTCTGCAAACGCTCTAAATCATTACCATCACTTATTTTGGCTTCAAAAGATGGGGCGGAAAGAGGCATTTTAGGATGGGGCATTTTGATGGGTATTGCTGCATTTTCCTATTTTTTTCACTAAATACAAGCGCACCAAGCGATTCGTCTGAATACCAATAATGCCTTAGACTTACATACTGACGATTACTGATGCCCAAAAATGCTTAAAAACCACCTTTTTATACTAATACTTTCTTTTTTTATGACAATCTGGACCCAGCCAGTTTCTGCGAATACCTGCAGTCCCACCCTAATGCATACCTTTCCTAGGCTGCAAGATGAGCAACCACAAAACTTATGCCAATATCAAGGCAAGGTGATTTTGGTGGTGAATACAGCCAGTTATTGCGGTTTTACTGATCAATACGATGGCTTAGAAAAATTGTATGCCAAATATAAAGATCGCGGCTTTGTAGTGTTGGGATTTCCTTCTAATGATTTTGGCAAACAAGAACCTGGCAGCAACAAAGAAATTGCAGACTTTTGTAAAAATACCTATGACGTTAAATTTCCAATGTTTGCAAAAAGTATTGTTTCTGGAAATGATGCGAATCCGCTATTCAAAATGCTAGTCAAAGAAACTGGTACAAAACCCAAATGGAATTTTTATAAATATTTAGTTGACCGAAAAGGCAATATTATCGATTCATTTAACAGCCTCACGAAACCAGAAAGCAAATCGATTACTGGCGAAATTGAGCGTTTGCTGAATGAAAAAATATAAGCATGGCAATTAAAAAGATTGCCGTTGTTGGGGCGGGCATATCTGGCTTGGCTTGTGCATACGAATTATCCAAACAAAGTGATCTCGAAATTACCTTATTTGAAGCTGGTGCCCATCTTGGCGGCCATTCAAATACGGTCGATATGGAGTTAAACACGGCGCGCGGATTGATTCGATTTCCAGTGGATACTGGTTTTCTAGTTTTTAATCAAAGAACCTATCCCCGTTTAATTCGACTCTTCGATGAACTAAAGGTACCCACCGCCAAATCAAATATGAGTTTTTCTGCCTCGATTCAAACTCAGAATGGTGAAATTGAATGGGCTGGAAATAATTTAAATTCTTTTTTTGGACAACGAAAAAATATTTTAAATCCTTACTTTTGGAAAATGGCTAAAGATATTTTCCGGTTTAATCAAATCACGGTAAAAATTGCCAGCAATCATTTGTCGCATCTCACTGCTGAAGAAAAAACAGGGGCGACAGTGGGTGAGTTTTTAAATCAATATGGCTTTAGCCAAGAATTTCGAGATTGGTATTTTTTACCGATGGTGGGAGCAATTTGGTCTTGTCCTACGGAAGAAATGCTGCATTTTCCAATGGCAACCATGATTCGATTTTGTTATAACCATGGCTTACTTGAAATTCAAAATCGACCTCAATGGTATACCGTCCAGGGTGGTTCACGTGAATACGTAGCGCGCATCGTTACTGCATTAGAAAAAAAACGCGTCTCTATTGTTCGCCAAGCTGTTTTAAACGTGAAGGCCCAGCCTAACCAGTCCCAAGGCGTGAAGGTAGTCACGCAACAACAATCTGAATTATTTGATGGTGTAGTCATGGCTTGCCATAGCGATGAAAGCTTGCGCTTAGTGGAGGGTAACTCACAAGCAGAAAAACAAATCTTAGCCTCCATTCGCTACCAAAAAAATAAGGCGGTTTTGCATACGGATGAGTCTTTTTTGCCGCGCGTAAAACGGTGTTGGGCTGCCTGGAACTACAGTAGTCGTCCTAGCCCTACCAAATCGACCAACGATGTAAGCGTCAATTATTTAATTAATGTATTGCAGCCATTACCAACTGAGATTAAAAATCAAGCGGTTGTGGTCAGTTTAAATCCACAATACGATCCTGATCCTAGTAAAGTCTTTGCTCGTATTGATTATGCACACCCGCTATTTGATTCCGCGGCAATTCGAGCTCAAAAGAGACTACCGCTATTGCAAGGGCACTCGCAAATTTGGTATTGTGGGGCATGGACAGCCTACGGCTTTCACGAAGATGGTTTGCGTTCAGGTGAATTAGTTGCGGCTGATTTAATTGCTTCTATTCATTCGCCAAGAAATAGCCCACCCATTCAGTCCAGTCTGTTATGAATTTATCAATTGAGAATAGACCAAGTCCAAAACTCAATTTTGGACTTGTAAAGCATACGCGCCTCTATCCGGTTCGAAATCATTTTAGCTACGGGGTTTTTACGCTGAAGATCCCAATGCGCCAACGTCGAAGCGACCCTAAGTTACTTTCGCGACAGGGTCTGGGCGATGGTCAACGAGCCATTTATTCTTTTTATGATGAAGATCATGGTCAAGGTGAAACTGATAGCCTTGCTTGGATTGAAAAATTACTGAAGTCTCAAGGTATCAATGATGTCGACGGTGAAATTTGGCTACAAACCTTTCCGCGTGTTTTCGGCTATGTTTTTAATCCAGTCAGTTTTTGGATTTGCCTGCGCCATGATCAGTCTGTGCGAGCTATTCTCGCGGAAGTGAATAATACCTTTGGTGAAAGACATTGTTATTTATTAAGCAAAAAAAATGGTGATTCACTTTCCTCTGGAGAGACTATCTTGAGCAACAAAATTTTTCATGTTTCGCCATTTTGCTCAACCCAAGGGGAATATCAATTTCGTTTTTTATTTAGCAAAGACAGCAAAAGTGGAGTAGATTCGGTTTGTCGGATTGAATTACATGAGGACAATAAGCCATTAATCTATACCAGCATTAGTGGGCACGATTTCGAATTATCACGCCAGGCTCTTCGAAAAGCATTTTTTTCATATCCACTAATGACTTTTGGGGTGATTCTGCGGATTCATTGGCAAGCCCTTAAACTATGGTCTAAAGGGGTGCGATTTCACCCTAAACCTAACCCTCCTAAGATGGAAGTAACATGACGACTCGACCTGGACAATCTCTACTTTCTAGATTGTCTTTTGTTAACCGCGAGAACCATGCTTCGCCAAATCAGGGCTTACCTTTTGCTGCTAAAACTGTTCTTAGCATATTAAAAGGTTTATATGCAGGACATTTGACGGTTGTTCTACCAAACGGTCAAGTCCATGAATTTGGTCTATTAAATGATCAACCAGTTGCAGAAATTCGTATTTTTGATTGGAATGTTTTTAGGCGAATTTTGCGCCATGGGGATATTGGTTTTGCCGAAGCCTACATTTCAGGGGAATGGAATACGCCCGATTTATTAAGCCTACTTGAATTAGCCGTTCGCAATCGCAATACCCTTGAAAAAGCAATCTATGGCAATTGGCTAGTTTCGTTTATCTATCGAGTAAAACATCAATTACGTCGCAATACTAAAGTCAACAGCAAAAAAAATATTCAAGCTCATTACGATTTGGGTAATGCTTTTTATTCGATTTGGCTTGATCCCAGCATGACTTATTCGAGCGCCTGGTTTAAATCGAATCAAATACAAGACATTACTCAAGCTCAAACTGCCAAGTACCAAGCTATTCTGGATTCCCTTCAATGTAAACCCAGCTCCCAGATTCTCGAAATAGGTTGCGGATGGGGAGGGTTTATGGAGTTGGCCAGTAAATCAGGACATGCCGTCACTGGCCTCACGCTTTCCCATGAGCAAAAGAAATATGCTGAAGAGCGCCTAGGATCATTGAAAGAATCCAACCCCCATTACCAAGTTAGCCTGCAAGACTATCGTGATTGTCGCTCCCAATTCGATGGCATCGCCTCGATTGAAATGTTTGAGGCAGTTGGCGAGCGATATTGGCCTGAGTATTTCAAAGCCTTGAAACGCTGTCTTAAGAAAGACGGTAGGGCTTGTATTCAAACGATTGTGATCGACGATCAATTATTTGATCGCTATCGTAACAATACCGATTTTATTCAGCAATATATTTTTCCAGGTGGCATGTTGCCTTCGAAATTGGTTTTTAAAGATTTAGCCCTAAAAGCTGGCTTAGAAATTGAAAAAGAATTTTCATTTGGAGAAGATTACGCTCGTACTCTGTGCGTCTGGTATGACAACTTTAACCATCGTCTTGATTTGATTTCTGAATTGGGTTTTGATGAAGCTTTTATTCGTTTGTGGAATTTTTATCTGATGTATTGTGCGGCCGGATTTAAAGAAAAAAATATTGATGTGGTGCAGTTCACTTTAAAACATCAAATTAACAATCGTTTCAATTAAAAATGCGCCAAAACGGAATTCGTGATTTTCGCAATCAGCGCATTTGGATTATTGGCGCCTCAAGCGGAATTGGTGCAGCCTGCGCTCAGGCCCTACTACTACAGGGTGCTAAGCTAGCTTTATCCAGTAGGCGCGTTGAACGCTTAGAAGCGCTTCTAAGCCATGAAAATAGCGCAAACCACTTAATACTGCCTCTCGACATAACCCAAAAGGGTGAGATTGAAAATGCTTATGAACAAATAAATCAAGCGTGGGGCGGTATTGATCTCTTGCTTTTTGTTTCAGGTATTTATATACCGCTACGTGCCGATCATTTCAACATAGCAGATGCACAATTAACCATTGAATCGAATGTGTTGGGACCTATGCGGGCGGTAGCTGCTGTATTGCCCAAAATGCTTGAAAACCATTCGGGTCATATTGCCATTGTGGGAAGTGTTGCAGGCTATAGCGGCCTTCCAAAAGCCTTGGCTTATGGTCCAAGTAAGGCAGCGATGATCTTGTTTTGTGAAACTTTATTTTATGATTTACAGCCACAGGGGATCAGTGTCCATATGATTTCACCTGGATTTGTTGAGACGGATGCCGTTGCTAATAATGATTTTGAGATGCCAGCCCTAATTTCGGCTGAAGTGGCGGCTAAAGAAATCGTATTGGGGATTCAAAAAGGTGAGTTTGATATCCACTTTCCAAAACGGTTTTCGCGTTTTCTAAAATTTTTACGAATTTTGCCTTACCCTCTCTATTTTTGGCTTTTGCGTCGCTTCGTAAAAATATAAGTGAGATGCTCGTTTATTTGTACTTATCTTTGCGCACTTTTTCAACCAAATAATCCATTACCCCAATCGCTTTTGCTTTGGTACCCGCTATCGATGGCGAGGTGATGTATTTACCTTGTATTGCCATAGTAGGAACACCATCAATCCGATACGCATCAGCCAGCTGCCGAGCAGCGCGGGACTTGGCCAAAACCGCAAACGAGCGATAGCTGCTTAAAAATGCACTGCGATCAACTCCCTGACTAGAAACCCAATCTGCAATTTCATTTTCGTTTAATAGTTTTTTATTTTCTCGATGAATTGCAAACATTACTTTTTCATTGAGTGCATCGGCTTTACCAAGCGCTTCTAATGCATAAAATAACTGGCTGTGTGGCAATAATTCATCACGAAAGGCTAAAGGAACTTTGCGAAATGCAACATCTTTGCCTTGCTTTTGCTGCCAAGCTTTTAGTTCAGGCTCAAAGTCATAACAATGCGGACAACCGTACCAAAAAAATTCAATTACCTCGACTTTATTTTTAGTATCTAAAGGCTGACTTACGGGCAAAATTCGATAATCAAAACCTTCCTCAATCTTACTAACACCTTGTGCATAAGTCACTGAACCAATAACTAAAAAGATGCTGCAAAAGATAAAATAACGTCTGCTGAAACTCATGGATTATTCACTTTAATTACGGCGGGTTTAATTCCCATTAAAGAAAGTTTGCCCCGCAAAGTAGTGGTGTCTTCAATCGATGCAAATGGCCCAATACGAACCCGCCATAAAGCATTACCATCCACCGCGCTTTCGCTTAATTGAGACTGTATTCCTTCCATTGCTAAATTTGCCTTTTGTGAATCGGCATCATTTCTTTTCGAAAAAACACCGGTTTGAATATAAAAGACAGCCTCACCGGACTTATTATTTGCAATATCGGCAATCGGGTCTGGGGCAGTATTGGCTCCTGGAACTTTGGTTTGCAAAGGTTTATTCAAATCAATCTGAGGAGTGGGAATAGACACTTCCTCGTCAGCTGATGACGAATTTGTAGAGGGCTTTGCCAGTGGCGGCAAACTAGGGGCGCGTATTCCTGGCTTTTCTTGGGGTTGTGATTTGGTAATGTAATAGGCGACCCCAAGCGCCAAGCCAATACCAACCAATAGACCCAAAACAATTCCGAGCAGAACCCCGCCAGACTGCTTGGACAGGGTTCTCTTGTTCGGGAATTTTTTTATTGGATGTAAGCGCATTCTAAGAAATTGTTGATGTAATGACGATATCTTAACTCGCGTTCTAAAACTAGTGGATTACATTTTTTCAGGGGCAGAAACCCCTAAAATTTTCAAGCCATTTTCTAAAACCTGACGGGTTGCGGCTAATAAGGCCAAACGGGCTTTTTTTAGATTGGCGTCATCCACCAGAACTCGGTCTGCATTGTAAAAAGTATGGAAATCTCCTGCCAAATCCCGCAAATAAAAAGCGACTGTATGTGGCGATAGTTCTTTGGCTGCGGTCTCTAATACCTCAGGGTATTCAGCTAATCTACGCAATAAAAGATCAGAGGCTTTACTGTCCAATAATTCTAATTGAGCATTCTTTAGGCTTGCTATATCTCCACCCCACTGCTGCAGGATTGAACAAATTCGGGCATGCGCATATTGCACATAAAAAACAGGATTCTCATCGTTTTGTTTTAAGGCTAAATCAACATCAAAGACGAATTCTGTGTCAGCCTTGCGCGATATGAGAAAAAATCGTACCGCATCTCTACCGCGCTGCAATGCTTGAGTTCTTTGGTCTTCACTCATCTCTGATGTTGTGCCGCCAGACCACTCAACCAAATCACGTAAAGTCACATAGGATCCGGCACGTTTTGATAATTTGACCTCTTCACCATTTTTCATTACGGTGACCATTTTGTGCAGCACATAGTCGGGATATGTCTTAGGAATCGCCCACCCCCGTTTTTGTGCGACGCCTTGTAGACCACTGCGTACCCGCGCAATCGTGCCATGATGATCGCTACCTTGCACATTAATTACTTTTTCAAAGCCACGTTGCCATTTATTTGAGTGGTATGCCACATCAGGCACAAAATAGGTATAACTGCCATCCGACTTTCTCATCACCCGATCTTTATCATCGCCATCGCTGGTAGTTTTAAGCCATAGAGCGCCATCCGCTTCATATGTTTTCTGGATAGCTTGTAAGTCTTGAATGACCTGATCAACACTACCATCCGAATAGAGAGAAGACTCAAGATAAAAACGATCAAATCGCACACCAAATATACTTAAGTCAATATCTTGCTCTTTGCGCAAATAATCAACTGCAAATTCACGAATTTTTTCTAGGTCGCCACTATCCCCAGCGGCAGAAGCATACGCATTGGCAATCTCCGCAATATATTCCCCGTTATAGGCTTGCTCGGGCCAATTTGAGTCGCTCGGTTTTAAGCCCTGTAATCGACTCTGAACCGATAAGGCTAAGTTTTGAATTTGAACACCAGCATCGTTGTAATAAAACTCGCGATGCACTTTCACCCCCTGAGTGCTCAATATATTAGCTAATGCATCCCCTAAAGCAGCCTGACGACCATGCCCAACATGCAATGGCCCAGTTGGATTAGCCGATACAAATTCAATCATGACTTGGATTGGTGCATCTTTCCTTGCCTGAAGTTGAGTTTGATCGCCAAAATGCAAGCGCTCTTCTGCAATTTCAGAAATAACGGCTGTTTTAGCTTGATTGCTAAGTCGAAAATTAATAAAACCAGGGCCCGCAATTTCACTACTGGCAATCAAGCTTTGAAAGCCATCTTGGGCTGTGAGCTCAAGCACCATTTGCTGGGCTATTTCTCTTGGATTGGCTTTCCAAGGCTTGGCAATTTGCAAAGCAATGTTGCAAGCAATATCGCCATGCTCGATAGCCTTAGGCCTTTCTAAATGAGGGGACGGCAAACTTTCTTTCGAAAATCCACGCGCCCGCGCAATATTTTTTAAGGCCTGATTTAAATAGCCTAAAAGTTGTTCTTTTTGTTTTGCAAGCATAAGAGTTGATTTTATCAGGGGCTCAGGATGGCGCTCCCTGTTCAAACTTCAGTTTTTAGATTTAATGCTAAATTAAGTCATGATTCATCAATTTCAATCTAAAGCTGGTCCTAATCTCATCATGCTAGATGATTTGGTGGAGCGAATTTTTTCTATCTTACAAAGGCCTTTTGAAGCGCGCGGGATTGTTTTGGTTGAACAAATGCCTGGATATATTGAGGCCTTAGAAAAGGCGATTATTCAAGACGAGGAAAATCAAAAAATAAATTCAAATTACGGCCACCAAAAAAAAGAACGTTTAGGTCAGCGCATTTTTCCTTTTTTGGAGTTACTAAAAAAATCACTGAAAGCCAATGAGCCTGTTCTATGGGGCTTGCAATAGGCACCCCATCGTTGGAACATGGCTCTTTTTAGTCTAACAGACTGGCTAAGGACCTTTGAATCTGCTCTTTCGATTCATGACGACGTTCTGCTATATCAGCCACTTGGTCAGCGGTAATTTTTCCAACATTAAAATAGCGTGCGTTGGGATTGGCCAAATAAAATCCGCTGACGCTCGATGCGGGATTCATTGCTAAGGATTCAGTTAATGTCATTCCAATTTCTTGGGCATGGATTAAATCGAAAAGTTCACGCTTAACCTCATGAGCCGGGCAAGCTGGGTAACCTGGTGCAGGGCGAATGCCCTGATATTGCTCGGCAATTAACTCTTCAATGCTGAAATTTTCCTTAGGAGCATATCCCCACAAATCAGTACGAACACGCCAATGCATTAACTCAGCAAATGCTTCGGCCAAACGATCAGCCAAAGCTTTTAGCATAATCGCACTGTAATCATCGTGTTTTGCTATAAATTGAGCGGCTTTTTCTTCAACCCCATGCCCTGTAGTGACTGCAAAACATCCCACATAATCGGTGACGCCTGATTCTTTTGGGGCAACGTAGTCAGCTAAGCAACGATTAGGTCGACGAATGCCATCAACAATCGGCCTCTCCGACTGTTGCCGCAAATTGTGCCAAGTTAAAACTGCTTTGCTGCGCGTCTCATCGTCATACATCACAATGTCGTCACCGATACTGTTGGCGGGATAAATTCCGATAACAGCATCGGCTCTGAGCCATTGGCCCTGAATTAATTTTTCCAACATTTGCTTGGCATCGTTATAAACTTTGGTTGCCTCAACGCCCACTACCTCATCTTTTAAAATCTCGGGGAATTTTCCTGCCAGATCCCAGGTTTGGAAAAATGGGGTCCAGTCAATGTAGTTAGCAATTTCATTTAAGGGAAAATTTTTAAATACGCGCCGCCCAATAAATTTCGGCTTTACTGCTTGAAAATTAGCCCAATCTAAATTTTCTCGATTATTTCGGGCTGCTTCCAATGAAATCATGGGAATATTTTTACGATTAGCGTGTTGCTCACGAATCCGTTGGTAATCGAGCTTTAAGTCAGCCAAGAATTTTTTTGCGCCCTCGTCGGACAAGAGACTCGAAGCTACCGAAACAGAGCGCGATGCGTCAGGAACATAAACTACTGGGCCATCATAGTGTGGCGAAATTTTAACTGCGGTATGAACTCGAGAGGTAGTAGCCCCACCGATCATCAAGGGTATCTCGCGCTCGCGAAAATACTCGTCACGCTGCATTTCTTGTGCTACCACCATCATCTCTTCTAAGGATGGGGTAATTAATCCAGATAAGCCAATGATGTCAACTTTTTCTTCCTTGGCTTTTTTTAATATTTCCATCCAAGGAACCATGACTCCCATATTGATTACTTCGAAATTATTACATTGCAAAACAACTGTAACAATGTTCTTCCCTATATCATGAACATCGCCCTTCACTGTAGCAATCACAATCTTTCCTTTGGGCTTGCTTTCGCCGCCGCCTGCCACTAAACGTTTCTTTTCTTCCTCAATATAAGGGATTAAAAGAGCTACCGCCTGCTTCATCACTCGGGCACTCTTCACCACTTGAGGCAAAAACATTTTGCCCGCACCAAATAAATCGCCAACGACATTCATGCCATCCATTAAAGGGCCTTCAATCACTTCAATCGGTCTACCCCCACCATCCATGATCTCTGCGCGTAAGGTTTCTGTGTCGTCAAGAATGAACTCGGTAATTCCATGAACCAAGGCATGGGTTAAACGCTCTCGAACGGGTGTTTGGCGCCAAACTAAATTTTCTTCTTGTTTAATCCCGCCGCCCTTATATCGATCTGCAATGGCGAGTAAGCGCTCGGTTGGTGTTTGCCCCTCTTTTTCTTTAAAACGATTTAAGACAACGTCTTCAGCGCGCTCTCGTAAATCAGGGTCTAAATCGGCATATACGCCAAGCTGTCCAGCATTGACGATCGCCATATCCATACCAGCGGATATCGCGTGATACAAAAATACAGTATGGATTGCTTCGCGTACTGGATCATTACCGCGAAATGAAAAGCTGACATTTGAAACACCACCACTGACTTTTGCGCCAGGGAGATTTTTTTTAATCCAACGGGTGGCCTCAATAAAGTCGACAGCGTAATTATTATGCTCCTCAATGCCAGTAGCAATGGCAAAAATATTCGGATCAAAAACGATATCTTCTGGCGGAAAATCAAGCTCATTGACCAAAATGTCATAGCAACGTTGGCAAATTTCGGTCTTCCGTTGATAGGTATCGGCTTGACCTTTTTCATCAAACGCCATCACAACGGTAGCTGCACCGTAGCGTCTAATTAAGCGGGCGTAATGCCTAAATTGTTCTTCGCCCTCTTTGAGAGAGATGGAATTCACAATCGGCTTGCCTTGAATGCATTTCAAACCAGCCTCGATGACGCTCCATTTTGATGAATCGATCATAATCGGAACACGCGCGATATCCGGCTCTGAAGCAATTAAATTCAGAAAACGCACCATCGCTGCTTCTGAATCCAACATGGCTTCATCCATATTGATATCAATCATTTGCGCGCCATTCTCAACTTGCTGACGGGCGACTGTTAAAGCTTCGTCGAATTGATTATTTAAAATCAAACGTGAAAATGCCTTGGAGCCAGTGACATTGGTGCGCTCGCCAATATTGACAAATCCAATTTGAGGACTAATATTGCAAGGCTCTAAACCAGCCAGTTGCATTGGGTAAAGACCTTGCTTATTCATTGTTAGCTTCCAGCATTTCGCGTTGATCCCGATAAAACGGGCGTGGTTTTCTTTGTTTTACCGCTTTAGCGATCGCACGAATATGCTCTGGTGTAGTGCCACAACATCCGCCGACAATATTCACTAGACCATCGCGCGCAAATTCATCCATCAAGGTAGAAGTGACGTCAGGGGTTTCATCAAAACCCGTATCGCTCATGGGGTTAGGTAATCCAGCATTGGGATAACAGGCAATCGCTACATTACAAATCCGCGCCAATTCAGATATGTAGGGCCGCATTAATGCTGCTCCTAATGCGCAGTTCAGACCAAAGGTGAGCGGATTAATATGTCGCAAGCTATTCCAAAATGCTGCCACAGTTTGCCCCGACAAAATTCGTCCAGAAGCATCTGTCACTGTTCCTGAAATCATTACGGGCAACTTCTCACCCGAGGTTTCAAAAAACTCATCTAGAGCGAATAGTGCGGCTTTGGCATTTAACGTATCAAAAATAGTTTCCACTAAAAATAAATCGACCCCACCTTCAAACAAAGCTTCAATCTGCTCGCGGTAAGCAACTTTTAAAATATCGAAGGTCACATTGCGTGCCGCAGGGTCATTCACATCGGGGGAAATACTGGCCGTTTTTGGCGTGGGTCCAATTGCTCCAGCCACAAAACGCGGCTTATCCACACTTGTAAATTGATCGCAGGCAGCACGCGCTAATTTTGCAGCTGCCAAATTAAGCTCTTTTGACAATGGAGCCATTTTGTAATCTTCTTGAGCAACCGATGTGGCTCCAAACGTATTGGTTTCGATAATATCGGCGCCCGCCTCCAAGTATTGCTCGTGAATCAATTGAATCGTTTTGGGCTGGGTTAAAACCAGTAACTCGTTATTGCCCTTTAAGTCGACAGGATGATTGACAAACCGCTGATTCTCAGGAAGACCACGATAGTCAGCCTCAGAGAACTTATATTGCTGAATCATCGTTCCCATAGCACCGTCTAAAATTAAAATGCGTTCTTTTAGAAGGGTGGGTAATTGCCCCCCGCGGGAATAAATAAGAGGGAATTGTGTTTTTATTGTCATAACGCGTCTATTTTATCGATAAAGAGTCGATTCGGCTTTTTTATAGCTAAATTCATCCTGATTTATTCCTATAATGACGTATCTATAAAATTCCTTTTAGGAGATGGTATGTTCGGTGCAATTCCTGACTTCAATCAAAGTTTAGAAATGTTGAAAACCATGTGGGGGCAAACACCTGGGCAAAACTCTCCATTTATGCCGGATATGTCAGGCGGAGTCCCCGGGTTTAATAATGCAATGCCAAGCTTTAATGTGGATGAAATTGAAAAGAGAATTAAGGATCTTAAAAGCGTTGAATCGTGGCTAACTCTTAATTTAAATGTCTTGCACTCCACCATTCAAGGCCTTGAAGTCCAGCGCGCTACTCTCTTGGCGCTCAAGTCATTCGGCGATGCGATGCAACCGAGCGACTCCAGCAAAAAAAATACTGCCGCTCAAGAGGCTCGATCTAAAGCGCGCAAAAGCGCAAAATCCCGTCGGGAAAAAGCTGCCGACTCAAGCTCCCCTGACGCCAAAGGTGATTAAGGTGGGCGATGGCCTCTCCCATCGCAAATGTCAGTTGGTGAATATCTAAGTCTCGTTTAAATAAAATTGGCACAACTTCTCTGGCGCTCTTAGGTGTACTGCAAGCATCAAGTGTATCCGCCAAACGAGCCACGTGATGCGCCTTGAGTTGTGCAATTCGAGTATGTAAACCATGAAATGGCTTGCCATGCGAAGGCAAAATAAATGCGTCTGGCGGTAGATTTAAATAACGCTCCAAGGAATTTAAATAAAGGCCTAAAGGATCGGCATCCGGATCAGCATCATAGACACTAACATTGGTTGATATGCGCGGCAAAACCATATCACCTGAAATCAAGATATTTTGTTTTTTACAAAATAAGGTGGCGTGTTCAGGAGCATGACCATAGCCCATGATAATTTCCCAAGTATTCTTTCCAATCACAACCGAGTCACCTTCCATCAAACGTCGGTAGCGAACTGGTATTGCAGGAACTAAATTCGTATAGTAACTAGCTCGGGCTCGAATTTTGGCTAAATCTTCTTCGCTTTGTAAACCATGTCTTGCAAAATGATCGGCTGACCCGCCACTGCCAATTTTTGCCCCTACTTTTACACCGCCTTCTTGATGGGTGAGCCATTGGGCTGTTAAATAATCACTTAAAGAAATCCACAAGGGCGCCTGCCAACGTTCACACAACCATTGCGCCAAACCAATGTGGTCGGGATGCATATGGGTTACCAGTACTCGTAATACTGGTAAGCTATTTAAAGAGGATGTAAAAATCTGCTCCCAAGCCTGTTTAGTTTCATCGTTACTAATGCCACAATCAATAATCGTCCAGCCATCAATCCCATTAATTTGATCTTGCAATAACCACAAATTAATATGGTCTAGAGCAAAAGGCAGACGCATTCTAAGCCAAAATATGCCGGGTGCGATTTCAATGGTTTTACCCATCTCGGGTAACTTCTCATCCAAGGGGTACTCGAGCTGAGGCGCTGTAGAATGAACTTGGGTTTGTTTGTAATCTGCCATGAGTTATCTATCTTTACATAATGAGTCATTTTCCTAAACTATTATCGTCTCAAGTTGCCTTTGATATGGCACAAATGATGCTAATGGGCTTTGAGCGCCATTATCATATTTTTCGAGAAGCTGGTCGTTCTGCCAAAATATGTTTTGAGAATCAAGATTGGAATGGTATTCGCCAGCTCCAACGCGATCGGATTGCGTACTACGATGAACGGGTTGCGGAAACCGTTTATCAGCTTGAGGATGAATTCGATGCGCAAAATCTATCTGACGAAATATGGCCGCAAGTCAAACTTCATTATATTGGTCTGCTCTCGAATATTCATCAACCCGAACTGGCAGAAACTTTCTTTAATTCAGTTTGCACCCGCATTTTAAAAAGTGAATATTTTCATAATCAATTTATTTTTATTCGACCAACGATTTCAACCGAATACCTTGAAAATGATGAGGGGCCAAGCAAACCTTCGTACCGAGCCTACTATCCCGGCAATCAAAGTGGGATTAATAAAACACTCAAAAAAATTATTGCTGAGTTTGAAATTAAAGGTGATTTTGAAGACTTAAAACGCGATTTAGAATTGATTACACATGCAATTCAAGAATCACTAGAGAACACCACAGGCGAAACAGATTTTCAAATTCAAATCCTCTCTTCCTTGTTTTTTCGCAATAAAACGGCTTACATCATGGGTCGGATTATTAAGGGCGAAAATATGACCCCTTTAGTAATTGCTTTTATGCACACCCATTCAAATCAGCTTTGTATTGATGGGCTTTTGCTAGACGAGTCGGATTTACGCTTAATTTTTAGTTTTACTCATAGTTATTTTTTAGTTGATATGGAAGTACCCTCGGCATACGTCAATTTTTTACGTAGCCTCTTACCCCATAAACCCCGCGCTGAAATTTATAATATGCTGGGTCTGCAAAAACACGGCAAGAACTTGTTTTACCGTGATTTCCAACATCATCTGATGCACTCAACCGATCAATTCCGAATTGCTCCAGGAATTAAAGGTTTAGTGATGCTGGTATTTGATTTACCAAGCTACCCTTTTGTTTTTAAATTAATTAAAGATCATTTTCCGCCACCAAAAGAAACGACTCGTGAAATCATTATTTCGAAATACCAATTAGTTAAACAGCATGATCGGGTTGGTCGCATGGCAGACTCCTTGGAATTTATTGACTTAGCCTTTCCCAAAGAACGTTTTACTGATGAACTAATCCAAGAAATTGAGCACCACTGCCCATCACTACTAAAAATTACTTCTACTCATGACGGAAAAGAAGAATTGGTAATTCAACACCTCTACATTGAACGCCGCATGACTCCTCTTAATATTTGGCTTCAAGAGGGTAGTGATGCTGAAATTGAACATGGAATTAAACAATACGGCGAAGCGATTAAAAATTTAATTGCTGCCAATATTTTTCCTGGCGACCTGCTTTACAAAAATTTTGGGGTAACGCGTTATGGTCGCGTTGCTTTTTATGATTATGATGAAATTGAATATTTAACGGATTGCGAAGTAAAACGGGTTCCCAAAGCACAAAACGAAGAAGATGAGATGTCTAATGAGCCCTGGTTTCGAATTGGGCCTCGGGATATTTTTCCGGAAACCTTTACGACCTTTTTGCTTGGAAATGATCAAGTCCGAGCCTTAGTTCTAAAACATCACCCTGATTTATTTGAACCTTCTATGTGGCAAGGGTATAAAGATCGCCTAAGCGCTGGAGAAATTCCTGACTTCATTGAATACGAATCTGAAAGGCGCCTCAAACATTTATATCCCGAAGCATTTTAGGGAAGTTGGCTTTATCTAGCGATTCACATCCACGATCACGCGGCCGCGAACCTTTCCTTCCATGAGTTTGCTGGCCATGGGGATTGCTTCTGCCAAACTGATTTCGTGTGCTACTTCTTCTAATTGTTTGAGGTCGCATAATTGAGCCAGTTGATTCCAGGCTGCCACTCTGCGCTCTTTTGGAACGGTGACACTATTAATGCCGTAGAGGGTTACTCCACGCAAAATAAACGGTGCGACCGTTGCAGGAAAGTCCATTCCCTGGGCTAAACCGCAGGCTGCGACTGCCCCTTCCGCTTTCACTGCAGCGCAAGCGTTAGCTAGGGTATGACTACCCACTGAATCGACTACAGCGGCCCAACGTTCTTTGGCTAAAGGTTTACCTGGGGCAGATAAAGTACTACGGTCTATCACTTCCTGTGCGCCTAATTTTTTTAAATACGCACTTTCTTCAGGACGCCCACTACTCGCAACCAAAGTAAAACCTAATTTTTTTAGAAGCATCAAGGCAACGCTACCAACCCCACCCGCGGCGCCAGTTACTAATACCTCGCCATCCTCAGGCTTCAGACCGTGCTTTTGTAAAGCCATGACACACAACATGGCGGTGTAGCCAGCGGTTCCTATGGCCAAGGATTGCTTGGCAGTAAAAGCTTTAGGTAAGGGAATGAGCCATTCTGATTTCAAACGAGCTTGTTGTGCCAATCCACCCCAATGCGACTCGCCTACCCCCCAACCATTTAATAAAACCATATCGCCAATTTTAAATTCAGGGCTTTGACTTTCGACGACCTCGCCAGTGAGATCAATCCCCGGAACCATAGGGAAACTGCGAACCACGGGACCTTTGCCAGTAATCGCCAAGCCGTCTTTGTAATTTAGCGTTGAATAATGAACCTTAACCCGAACATCGCCTGCAGGCAAATCGCTCTCATTAAGATCGCTAATTTGAGCCCGATAACCCTGATCGTCTTTCTGAATCACTATTCCTTTAAACATATTCTTTCCTATTCTATTTAAGCTTCTATGCTCTTTTAAAAAACAGTTTATCCTTACATCCACTGTGCAAATTATGGGGATTTATATGAAGAATATCCGATTTAGTCTAATAGCGATTCTATTACTCTTAGGGGCCTGTTCGTCAACTAGTCTTAATCTGGCCCTGGGTAATATGCGCTTAATTAATTCAAGCGATCAGCCGCAAGTTGTCATGAATTACGCTAGCAAAGTTTGTAAAAGTGACTTTTATATGGGTGCCAGTTTTATTGCTAAAGCAGGTAATGAATATCGCTTTAAGTGCGTTAAAGAAGAGGAAAACGAAATTTTAATTCCGGTTCCAGGCTCTACCATTCCAACATCAGCAAATTAAATGATATCTGGCAAATTACTTAGAAATGCTTTTGGAAGTTTTCCTACTGGCGTTACCGTAATAACGAGTCTTACCAAGAATGAAGCTAAACCGTTTGGTATTACGATCAGCTCCTTCAATACCGTTTCGCTCGAGCCACCATTAATCTTATGGAGTCTTGGTAAGCACTCTTCTTATTTAAATGATTTAGGGGTTGGCTCACACCATTTAATTCATGTGCTGCATGAAGACCAAGCTGAACTGGCTATTCGTTTTTCTAAAACTAACCCCAATCCATTTACCAATCTCGCTTACACATCCGATGAATTTGGTTTTCCATGTATCGCCAATTGCCTGGCTTATTTTTTATGTCAAGTCGACTCGATCTATCCAGGGGGTGATCATCAAATTATCGTAGCCAAAATTACCCAGCTAAGCGACCCCAAGCAAGGTAAACCTTTAATTTTTTCTAACAGTCAATTTGCCAGCTTGAAGTAAGGCGTTTTCATTTGAAAATATGAGGCTTTCACTAAGCTTGCTTTATTTTGTTCTGATGATGATCGGCACCTAAATATAAATACATGGCCGGCACAACAAACAAAGTAAATAGAGTGCCAATAGCTAGGCCAGTAAAAATTACAATTCCCATCGACTGACGCCCGGCGGCTCCAGCGCCTGAAGCGATCACTAACGGTATCACGCCTAAAACCATCGCAGCTGTAGTCATTAAGATCGGTCTTAATCGAACACTACTAGCTTCTACGATGGCATCTAATTTGCTCCGACCCGCCTCTTGTAATTCATTGGCAAACTCAACCATCAAAATACCGTGTTTACTAATTAATCCCATTAGAGTAACCAAGCCAACCTGGGTATAAACATTTAGGGTGGTAAACCCAAGGTTGATAAAAATTAAAGCGCCAAATAAAGCTAAAGGCACCGATACTAAAATGACTACTGGATCCCTGAAACTTTCAAACTGAGCTGCTAGTACTAAAAAGACAATCACAATTGCAAAAATCATCGTAGCTAAAAAACCGCCTGATTCATTCATAAATTGACGCGAAGGTCCGGCATAGTCAATCGAGTATCCCGATGGCGCTGCTTCTTTGACGGATTCGGCCAAAAAGCTTAAAACTTTGTCCTGAGAAACAAAAGGGGTGCTAACACCAATAATCGTTGCCGAATTCAATTGTTGAAAACGATTAATTGCTTGAGGAACTACCTTATTTTGAATCGATGCAAAAGTACGCGCCTGAACCATTGCGCCACTCGGTGTGCGAATATAGTAATCTAAAATTTGATCGCTATTTAAACGATCCACTTGTTTGGTTTGCGGAATCACCCGATAGGATCTTCCAGCAACTGAAAAATAATTTACATATCCACCACCCAAAGCAGCCGAGAGGGCTTGTCCAACGTCTTTTTGTGTCATTCCCAAAGCCGCTACTTTTTCTCGATCAATTACCAATACTCCCTGCGGTTTGTCGATCTTTAAATCCGAATCGACAAAAAAGAACATGCCGCTGCGCCGTGCTTTATCAATTACATATTGGGAGACTTCATTCAGATTGGCATATGGTTCGGTTGTATTAATTACAAACTGCACCGGTAAGCCTTGTGAACCAGGCAAGGCAGGGAATTGAAAGGCTGCAATTCGTGCCCCTGCAATCGTATTCCATTGATTTTGCATATCCTGCTGAAACTCAGTAGCGCTACGTTTGCGATTAGCCCAATCTTTCATAATGACGCCGCCAAAGCTCGATATTGGGCTCGTAATTTGAAACATCTGTAGATACTCGGGCTGCGTGCTGGCAATTTTAAAAACTTGCTCAGCGTAAGTATTCATTTGCTCCACAGTTGCATTGGGCGGGCCTGATGCATTCATTAAAACAATGCCTTGATCCTCGCTTGGCGCCAATTCGGAGCGTGC
The DNA here is from genome assembly GCA_016462905.1 of Polynucleobacter sp. Classification (GTDB taxonomy): domain Bacteria; phylum Pseudomonadota; class Gammaproteobacteria; order Burkholderiales; family Burkholderiaceae; genus Polynucleobacter. Next base: position 28,143 of record JAEMSI010000006.1, read on the forward strand.
AGTTGCGTATAAATACACCACACCCAATAGCAACAAAGCGGCCATCACCATAATTACCTGCGAAGTGCTGAGCAAATCCTTTAAAGTGCTTTGATACGCATGGCGCACTCGATCAAAGATCGCATCAATTTTTTTAACAAATGGAGAAATTTCTTCTTCTTCGGTAAACATTTTGGAGCACATCATGGGCGATAGCGTGAGTGCAATCACGCCTGATACTGCTACCGCCCCCGCTAAAGTGAAAGCAAATTCTGTAAACAAGGCCCCCGTTAAGCCACCCTGAAAGCCAATTGGGATATAGACAGCAATTAACACCACCGTCATTGCCAAAATCGGATTACCTAATTCGCGGGCAGCAATTAATGAGGACTCTAAAGGCGACTTGCCCTCTTTCATGTGTCGGTCGACATTCTCGACCACAATAATGGCATCGTCCACCACTAAACCAATTGCTAGCACCAAAGCTAATAAGGTCAATAAATTAATTGAATATCCCAGCACCTGCATCATAAAAAAAGTGCCAATTAAGGACAGTGGCATGGCTAATACCGGCACAATCACTGCGCGGTAACTTCCTAAAAATAAATAAATAACAATCGTGACAATGACTAAGGCTTCGAGTAAAGTTTTAATCACTTCTTCAATCGATGTATTAATAAAATCCGTTGAATCAAAAACAATTTTTCCTGTAAGGCCGGTTGGTAACTGCTTTTGAATCTCAGGAAAACCAATCCGCAATCGCTTTGCAACGTCTAGTAAATTCGCTTCTGGGGCTACTTTAATTCCGATAAAAACAGATTGCTTGCCATTAAAGGCGACGTTATTGTTGTAATCTTCCGAGCCCAGCGAAACAGTGGCTACTTGATCTAAATAAACAATATCTGCGCCATTTTTTTTAATCACCAATTTTCGAAATTCATCTAGAGTATGCAAATCGGTTCCCGCAACCAAATCGACCGAAACCATTTGTCCTTTGGTGCTACCAACTGCCGATAAGTAATTATTGGCGGCTAACGCGTTATAAATATCATCTGCAGCCACCCCTAAACCTGCCATTCGATCACTATCAAGCCAAGCACGTAGTGCAAATTTACGGCCCCCTAAAATTTCAGCGTTCTGCACTCCGTCAACCGAATCCAATTTAGGTTTTACAACCCTTAATAGATAATCCGTAATACTGTTATTGGGAATTTCATCGCTATAAAAACCCATATACATTGCTGCGGTGGTTTGCCCTACTTGTACTGTTAGAACAGGCTGTTGCGCCTGAGGCGGTAATTGATTACGTACCGCACTAATTTGTGTATTAATTTGGGTTAATGCTTTATTCGAATCGTAATTTAACTTTAGAGTAACTGTAATAGTGGATAAGCCATTGATGCTGGAAGACGATAAATAATCAATTCCTTGGGCTTGTGCAATCGTTGCCTCTAAAGGCTGTGTAATAAATCCTGCTACGGTATCTGGATCAGCGCCAAAATAAGCAGTGGTAATAGTAACCACTGCATTTTGAGTTTGAGGATACTGATTGACTGGGAGACTAATAACTGCTTTCGCCCCCAAAATTAGGATCAGAAGACTAACTACCAAAGAGAGGACTGGTCGCCGAATAAATAGATCGGTCCAGCCATGACTGTGTTGATCTAGACTCATTGCTCTTGTGGTTTTGGATTTGGGGAATTAGCAGGTAGAACAGTATTATTAATAATTAATGGTGTGCCATTTTTTAATTTGAGTTGGCCGCTCGTCACCACTACTGCTCCAGGCTCCAAGCCTTTCACAATCGAAACTTGATCTCCGCGTGTAGGTCCTAAGGTAACAAACACCTGCTGAGCCTCAACAATCGGCTGACCCTGTTTATCGAGCTTATCGGTTTGCTTAGTAATGAAAACAGTGGTCCCGTATGGGTTATATGTCACTGCAGTTTGAGGCAAAGTGAGGAGCGAAACCTTTTCGCCTAAGTTAATATCCACATTAGCAAACATACCGGGCAACAATTTTTTATCGGGGTTGCTAATCAATGCTTCAACTTGGATGTTTCGCGTATTCAGTTCAATTTTGGGGCTAATCGCAGTAATTTTCCCCATGAATGGGCTATTTTTAAATGCATCGGTTCTGAGTTCAATGACCTGACCCAATTCGAGCGTACTAACTGAGCTTTGGGGCAAAGTAAAGTCGACATAAATAGGGTCAATCGTTTGCAAGGTCAATAATTTGTCGCCGGAATTAACGTATTGCCCAGGATTAATCGTAACAATACCAACACGCCCACTAAACGGGGCCTTTAAATTTTTCTTCGCAATTAGAGCGATTTGCTGCTCCACCTGAGCTTGCTTAGACTTCATATCCGCACTACTCGTATCAAACACATTTTTACTGATCGCCTGAATGGCTAGCTGAGCACGATCGCGCTCGTTAATCACCTTAGCCAAATCAGCTAAAGCCTTCAATGAGGCTAATTGAGCTGTCTCAGTTGCATCATTTAGCTTGATTAATAAATCGCCCTCATGCACATCAATGCCTGACTTAACTAATACCTTTAGAACTAAGCCGGCAACCTCAGTACTTAAATCAACCCCACGGAATGCGCGCACATTACCAACGCTGTTCATTTTGGGTTGCCATTCTTCTTTAGCAACTACCATGGTACTAACTGTGGCTGGTGGCAATCCTGCATTGCCAACAAAGTAATTAAATAAAGCGATTTTTAATTGGTTGAAGCCAACAATCAAAAAGAAAAGGATAAACACACCGATCAACATGATGGTCATGCGACGCCGTAGCGGAGTCATTGCCATCAACTTGGCATATAGTTTGGTTCGACGAAAACGTTGCATCGGACGTAATTTTTGTCCGAACCACCAAAATGGTTTCCAAATGAGCTCTAGCGTTTTCTTAATCATGAATTTACTTGTGGGCAGTGGTATTTTTATATTGAATCTATTGTTTCGATGCTTCTTGATTAACGGCACCACTTACTGCTGTATTTTGTTTGCCATCTTCAGTCTTAACTTGTACCTGACTAGAAGAATAAGCTGGGCCGTTGCGATTCCACCAACCACCCCCTAAGGCAACAAATAAAGCGGCTGTATTTGAAAAACGGTTTGCCTGAGCTTGTATGAGAGCGAATTTATTTTTCTGATATTGATTTTGTGCCACCAAAACGTCTAAATAGCTACTAGTGCCTAATTGATATTGCTGCTCAACAATTTTCCAATAGGCATGGGAATTTCGCTCTGCTACAGAGGCGGCTTGCAAAGCCTGAGCATCTAGATCCAACGCCTGTAGAGCATTAGCAACCTCCTGAAATGCAGTTAAAACAGTCGACTGATACTGAAAAACAGCAGATTCATATTGAGCAATCGCGCCGCGCCGCTGGGCTAACAATGCTCCACCTTGAAAAATCGGTTGGAGCAAACCGCCGCCAATCGACCATACGGCAGAATTGGCGCTAAATAATGCACCGGTAGTTAAGGCTTGCGAACCAATCGAGCTCGTAAGCGTGATTTGGGGTAATAAATTCGCCGTTGCCACACCCACTAGCGCATTGGTTGATTTCATATAAGCTTCTGCCGCACGAATGTCAGGTCTTTGCCTTACCAATTCAGAAGGAATCGACAGGGGGATATTTTCTGGTAACTTTAATTTTGAAAGATCAAACTTGGCGATCGCCGAATCCCCTGGAAAATCGCCAACGTATACCGCTAGTTGATTACGCGTAAAAGCTAAGCTTTTTTCGATATTCAATAAATCCAATTTTGATGAGGCCGCCAATGCGCGCTGGGACGATAAGGCCACTCGCGAAGCGGTACCAATTTCGAGTTGCTTTTCAATCACATCGGCCAAATTCTTCTGCGCTAAGAAAATTTCATTATTTGACTCATACTGTGCCCGGGTAGCGGCCTCTTTAATGGCAGTTGTCACTACATTGGCAGTCAAACTTAAATAGGTTCCCTCTAAAATAAATTGCTGAATTTCGGCTTTAGCGACAGCGCTCTCAACCGCTCTACGATTACGGCCAAAAAAATCAAGGGTGTAGCTTAAGTTGACCGAGGTGTTGTAGACGTTATAAATACTGGGTCCAGGAGAGCTAATTCCGTCGGTTGCCAAACCATAACTCGAGGAATTAATTTGTTGTCGATTGGCAAATGCATTACCGCTAATCGATGGCAACAGTAAACTCCCAAATTGAGCATTCGCATTTTCTAAGGCGACTCTCAGGGTTGCATCAGCAGCGCCTAAATTTGGATTTCGTTTTATTGCCCGCGTAATCATCTCATTTAATTCAGGCGAATGATAAAGAGTCCACCATTCAGCAGGTATATCAACACCAATCACAATATTTTGTTCAGCACCGCCAATCGTCGGTGCAGTGCTTAATTTTTCGGCAACGGGCGTTTCTGTAAAACTCGTCACTTTGGGTGGATCGGGTTTTTTAAAATCAGGGCCAAGGGCACAGCCCGCCAAGCTCAATATGAAGCCAATTAAAAGATTGAGTTTTTTAAACTTCAGCTGATTTTGCAAAACAAAATTCATCATTCCACAGTAACACTTTTAGCAAGATTGCGTGGCTTGTCGACATCAGAACCTCGTGCGCATGCGGTGTGATAAGCCAATAATTGCAATGGAACGACATGTAGGATGGGTGATAGATCGCCATAATGCTCTGGTAGACGAATCAACTGCAAATCGTTGGTATTTTTAATATCGGTATCTTGGTCTGCAAATACATACAACTTACCACCACGAGCTTTAACTTCTTGTAGATTCGATTTTAATTTTTCTAATAGCAGATCATTTGGAGCCACTGTCACGACAGGCATTTTTTCGGTTACCAAGGCCAGTGGTCCATGCTTCAACTCACCAGCCGGATACGCCTCAGCGTGAATATATGAAATTTCTTTTAGTTTTAATGCGCCCTCTAATGCAATCGGATAATGCATGCCACGCCCCAAAAATAGAGCATTTTCAAAACCAGAAAAAATTTGGCTCCAAGCAATAATTTGTGGTTCTAGAGCTAAGACCGCCTGAATTGCTTTAGGTAAATGGCGTAGATTTTTTAAAATTACTTTTTCTTGCTCTTGATTTAATCTGCCATTACGTTTTGCAATCGAACTTGCCAGCAAATATAGGGCTAGTAGTTGCGTTGTAAATGCTTTGGTTGAAGCCACGCCGATCTCAGTACCTGCCTTAGTTAAAAAATGCCATGATGTTTCTCGAACCATAGCACTGCTCGCTACATTACAAATCGCCAAACTAAGAGGATGGCCAATTGCTTGTGCATGTCTTAATGCGGCCAAAGTATCTGCGGTTTCACCTGACTGAGAAACCACCACCACCAAAGTCTTGGCTCGGGGAATCGATTGACGATAACGGTACTCGCTAGCAACTTCCACTTGGGTTGGTATTTGAGCAATTCCTTCCAGCCAATACTTTGCTACACAAGCCGAGTAATAACTGGTACCGCAAGCCAGAATTAAAACTTGGTCAAAACTAGTCCATTGATTCGGGTCAGCATGAAATAAAGCGGGGCCTAATTCATCTAGATTGGCAAGAGTATCTGCAATAGCGCGGGGTTGTTCAAAAATTTCTTTTTGCATGAAATGCTGATATGGGCCTAATTCAACCGCTGACGCCTGTGCTGGCATTGGCTTGATAGGCCTTTCAACCTGCTTGCCCTGCTGATCCCAAATTTGTACTTGATCGTATTGCAGGCTAGCTAAGTCGCCCTCTTCTAGATAAACCATCGATTGCGCTTTCCCAGCCAAAGCTAGCGCATCGGAGGCTAAAAAATTCTCATTTTCTCCAAAAGCCAAAATTAAAGGGGAGCCAACCCGAGCCGCAATTAAAGTGTCTGGCTTATCTTGAGCCATCACCGCAATGGCATAAGCGCCCACTAAGCGCTGGGTCGCCAATTGAACTGCCATCAATAAATTACGTGGTTCTGATTTTGTATAAAGTTGATGCACTAGATGTGCAATGACCTCTGTATCAGTTTCAGACTCAAAGCGATAACCTGCAGCAATCAATTCAGAACGAAGGGCTTCAAAATTTTCAATAATGCCGTTATGCACCACGGCAATTAACTGATTCGAAATATGAGGGTGAGCATTATGGGTATCAGGCTTTCCATGGGTTGCCCAACGGGTGTGTGAAATACCGATATTGCCCTTAAATTCCTTAGCCTGCTCAAGCAAATCAGCTACCCGTGCCGTGGTTCTAGCGCGCTCAATCGGATGGGTGCTTGAATCCACATTCATGACAGCAAATCCACACGAATCATAGCCACGATATTCAAGTCGACGCAAACCCTCAACTAGAGTATCTACAATATTTCGGGTTGAGACTGCACCAACGATTCCACACATTGCTTTAGGCTTTCCTCTTGCGCGGTGCAGTCAATTTTTGCGCGCTTATTTTTTTAGAGACCACTTTTTCCCGAATGGATTTTTTGGGCTGTGGCTTTTTCCAAGGGATGGAATTTTGTTTAACGCGCGAGATAGTTAATTGATTGGGTGGCGCATCTTTGGTCAGAGTCGTTCCTGCCCCCAAAATAGCACCGCGCCCAACCTTAACGGGCGCCACCAATTGGGTGTCAGAACCAATAAAAACATCGTCCTCAATTACGGTCCGATGTTTATTGACTCCATCGTAATTACAGGTAATGGTGCCGGCACCAATATTGACTCGACTTCCTACTGTTGAATCGCCCACATAAGAAAGGTGATTTGCTTTGCTGTGTGCCGCAATCGTACTGTTTTTTACTTCCACAAAATTACCAATATGAACTTCTTTTGCTAAAACTGTTCCTGGCCGTAAGCGAGCATAGGGTCCAATGCGACATTCATCGCCCACTTGCGCTTGATCGATATAGCTAAAAGCATCAATTTTTGCTCCAGTGCCAATGCTGGAATTGCGGACGACGCAATAGGGGCCAATCGATACCCCTTGCCCCAAGGAAACACACCCCTCGAAAATACAGCCCACATCAATGTATACGTCTTTGGCACACTGCAAAGTGCCACGAATATCGATTCGACTGGGGTCGGCTAAAGCCACACCATCTTGCATTAACTGGTTTGCCAAAACAAACTGAAGCGTGCCTTCAAGCTCAGCTAATTGGTCGCGGCTGTTCACTCCTATAACTTCGTATTCTTCTTGAGCCTGAGCTGAGCGAATCGGGAGATTGGCTTTTACCGCCATCGAAACGACATCAGTTAAATAATATTCACCCTGCGCATTTTTTGTTTTCAGTGCTTTTAACCACGCTTTGAGAGACGGTGTCGGCAAAACCATAATCCCCGTATTAATTTCTTGAATTGCTTTCACTGTTGAGTCGGCGTCTTTTTCTTCAACGATTGCTTGAATCGACTCATCCTGATTTCGAACAATTCGCCCATAACCCGTTGGGTCATCTAAATCTTGCGTTAATAAAGTAAGGGCGCAATTCCCATTCCGATCGGGGTCAGCAAGGCGAATTAAATTAGCCAGAGTGCTCGAGCTGGTTAAGGGCACATCACCATATAAAACTAAAGTGGCTTGTTTTGGATTTAATTTAGGCAAGGCCTGTAAAAGTGCATGCCCAGTTCCCTTTTGTTCTGCCTGTAAAACAGTTGAAACGGTTTTAAATTGAGGATTAACTTGTTCTAAGCCATGTAAAAACTGCTTCACTTGTTCGGCGCCATGGCCAAGCACCACAATCGGGTTAATTGAGCCACTACGCTTGCTCGACAAACTAAATACTGTCTCTAAAACATATTGCAACAAAGGCTTACCTGCCAGCGTTTGCAGCACCTTTGGCAAAGCAGACCGCATTCGTTTGCCCTGCCCAGCAGCCAAAATGACAATATTCATTATTAATCAGTATAGGGGGATAAAGCCCTATTTTAGATGAGCTCTTTAAAGACGAGTGATACCGTGGTTTCATGGCTTTTTAAGGCACTCGGCAGATCTTCGGTTTCCTCTGAAATGGCTAAATTCTCGAAATCAAAGGCTTGATGATCAAGTAGATGGGATGGGACAATATGATGCATAGCGCGAAACAGATTTTCAACGCGTCCTGGGAATTTCTTTTCCCAATCACGCAATAATTCTTTCATTGCGCCCCGCTGAAGATTGGGCTGGCTGCCACATAAGTCGCATGGAATGATCGGAAACTGTTCGATTTGTGCATATCGCTCGATTAATTTTTCTGGCACATACGCTAAAGGGCGAATCACAATATGCCTGCCATCGTCTGAGCGCAATTTAGCCGGCATACCTTTTAGCTTTCCTCCATAAAAGATATTTAATAACAAGGTTTCCAAAATATCATCGCGGTGATGACCTAATGCAATTTTAGTTGCGCCTAGTTCATCGGCGACACGATATAAAATTCCACGACGCAAGCGCGAACACAAACCACAAGTAGTTTTTCCTTCGGGGATCACGCGCTTCACAATACTATAGGTATCTTGTTTTTCAATGTGAAATGGCACGCCTAGTTTAGTTAGATAATTAGGCAAAATGGCTTCTGGAAAATTAGGTTGTCTTTGATCTAAATTCACCACAATGATTTCAAATTGAATCGGGGCGCGTTCACGCAATTTCATCAAAATATCCAGCATGGTGTAACTGTCTTTGCCGCCCGACAAACACACCATTACCTTATCACCGTCCGCAATCATCCCGAAGTCAGCAATTGCCTGCCCCACTAAACGGCATAATTTTTTGTCTAACTTATTTTCTTCAAAAGAAGATTTTCTAGGATCGATCATGTTGACTCATCATGTTGTCACTATTCCTTGATGCGAAATATTTCAACTCCAACCGATTCGCAATCCGGATAAACATCGGGCTTTTCTGTGCTCACTCTTGCAGCAAAAACCTGGGGGTGTTCAAGCACAACTCCCATGATTTCATCGCACAAGGTTTCTTGCAAATGGATATGACCTTGTTTGACACGATTTTGAATCGTGCTGCGAATGTAGTCATAATCCAAAACCTCTTCAAGCCGATCTTCCTTGGGGGTACTTAGCTCTAAGGGAACGTATAAATCGACGTTAAAAATAACGCGTTGCTCAGCCCTTTTTTCAAAATCATGCACGCCAATATTGATATTGATTTCATAATTTCGCAAAAAAACTTTTCTGCAATTTATCAGGCTGGGATGAGATAGGAGTGAGTACATTAATTTAATTCCGAATTTTAAACATCACATCGCGATTGGAGCTGATTAAATGCTGCCCACCGTCGACATATAAAGTGGTTCCCGTAATTGCCTGTGCGTTAGCCAAATAAAAAGCGGCTGCGGCAATATCCGCACTAGTAGACGATTTATTTAGGGGCGTCATTTGATGGCTCTTGGCAAACTCTTCCTTGGTCTGATCGCCGGAGGGCAAGGTAATTCCGGGGGCCAAACCAATTACCCTGACATCAGGCGCAAAATCCATCGCCAACATCGTAGTGGCGGTTTGTAAAGCGCTTTTCGATAAAGTGTACGAAAGGTAATCTGGATTTAAATTCATTAATTTTTGATCGAGTAACTGAATGATTGCCGGCAAAAAGGGTTCATCTAAATACTTCTTTTTATTTTGGATCGTTTGTTGATACAGCATTTGCGACAACAAAATCGGGGCGGCCAAATTGACTTGCATATTCCGAATCAGTCCCTCTTGGGTCATGCTTTGCTCTAAGGAGCTGGCTCGGTCATAGACAAAACGAGAGGCGCTGTTAATTAAGCAATCGAGCGGCCCTAAGGCCTCTTCAGCCTCAAGATAAAAACGTTTAATATCCGATTCAGACTCTAACTTACCCTGTACTGCAATCGTTTTTACGCCTAAGGCTTCAATCTCAGAACACGTTTTTTTAGCCTCATCTGCTGAGGCGCCATAATGAATAGCTACGTTCCAACCAGATCGAGCAAAATAAAGGGCAATCTCTCGCCCCAATCTTTTGGCTGCTCCAGTAATTAGAACGGAATGATTTCGCATAAATGGATTTGAATTCACAATAGATTAATGATTAATTTCTTAAACTAAGGCTATGGATATTAACCTGAGCGAGACTGAATCGCTACATACTAAAGCCTTGGCAGCTCTAATTAGGCAGAAAATCCAGCTTAATCACGGCTGGATTCGATTTTCTGACTACATGAAAATGGCTCTTTACGAGCCCAAATTAGGGTATTACTGCTCAAAACGTGAAAAATTGGGGGTACAAGGTGATTTCACAACCGCCCCAGAAATAAGTCTTTTTTTCGGCAAAACGATTGTTAATACAATCCTACCGGCTCTCGAGGTTTTACACAAACAGGGTAAAAAAACACAAGTTTTGGAAATTGGCGCTGGTACTGGCAAGCTAGCACAATCTATTATTGAGCAACTTCACGATGTAGGTTTTCCGCTGGATGAATATACGATTCTTGAAATTTCACCAGAACTGCAGGAGATTCAAAAAAAACGCCTCAGTCATGATCCCTCAAAAACCGAGTGCGTTTGGCTTGACTCACTCCCCAAGTATTTTTCAGGGATAGTAATTGCAAATGAAGTCTTCGATGCGATTCCTTGTGAAACGATTATTCTTCATCAAAACCAATGGCACTGGTATGGCATTGGGCTTGCCTCAAATGAAAGTCAGCTGATTTGGAAACGAGGCGAAGCGCTTAGCCAAAATCAAATCGCGAATGATTTACCGCCTATTTTAAAAACTATGCATTTATATAGCGAGGGCTACATTACCGAAATTCATCCACAAGCCAAAACCTGGATCGCAAAGATTATGAATATGATCGAGTTTGGTTTTTTTCTATGCCTTGATTATGGATTTCCTGCCAAAGAATACTACCACCCTCAACGCAATCAAGGCAGTGTTCTGGCTCATTACCGACATCAAGTGATGAGTGATTTTTTAAATATACCGGGCGTCTGTGATTTAACAAGCCACGTGGAGTGGAGTTCTCTTGCTGAGATTGCAAAAAAAAATGGGTGTAAAGGCATTTTCTATTCGAGTCAAGCGGCCTTTTTATTAGAAGCGGGAATTGGCGAATTGGCGCTGAGTGAGGCAAAACCAGATGACCCAACTATTTTTTTGCCTATTTCAAATCAACTGCAAACCTTATTATCCGAAGCCGAAATGGGAGAACTATTTAAGGTAATGGCATTTGAAAAAAATCTAATGCCCCTGGCTTTATTTGATTTACCAGGACTTTCTGGGCGAATCCGATCGTATTAATTTCCAACCATGGCTTGATGAATCGCCTTTAAGCGCGCGGCCTCTACTGCTTGATGAATTAAAGGCCCCAAATTCGAGTTAGTTTGATTCGCTTGTTTAACTTGCTCGGCTAATGCAGAGGCATTTACTGAATCGACTACATTCAAGGCTGTATTCCATATACCAAGCTCATAGCCTAAACCGCTTAACAGGCTGATTATTTTTTTCAATCGCTCAGGCTTACGCCATAAATCGGCACGATTAAAGAAATTTAAAACGATATCGGCAGTGATTTGATCGCTAGAGAGAGTCTGAAAAAGATCGGCAGTAATCAGAACAAAATCACGCACTTCATGCGGCATCTTATAGTGTTCTGACCATTGAGAAATCGATGAAGGATTGATCGCCTTAAGCAAGACGGCACAACGACTCTCCAAATCTGGTTTGCAATTTTTTATCTCAAAAGCTAACTGGTCTTGCTGTTTTTGATTATTCCAAACGTGTAAAAATGCTTCGGGGAAAATGAGGTTTGCTGCATCCACTTCTTCCAAGACCTCAACAAAACGTAAGGGTGCAATTGAGGTCCATGCGCGAGATAACTCGTGCCAGATTCGCTCCCGTGATAATGCCTGTAATTCTCCTGAAGCTACGATGGCGCGCATTACCAAAAGCGTTGTGGGATGAATTTTAAAATCAGAAAAGCGAGCAGCAAAACGCGCCACTCGAATTAAGCGCAATGGGTCTTCGGCAAAAGCTTGAGAAACATGGCGAAATTGCTTTGCGGCTAAATCGGCCTTGCCTCCATAGGGATCAATAATCTCTCCCATTAAGTTTCCCGCCTCGTCTACCGCTTGTGCCATGGCGTTGATCGTTAAATCACGTCTCGATAAATCTTCCTCTAAGGTCACCGAAGGATCAGCATAGAAGAGAAACCCTTGGTGGCCACTGGCGGTTTTACGCTCTGTGCGCGCAAGAGCGTATTCAGCCTGAGTTTCAGGGTGCAAAAATACAGGAAAATCCTTGCCGACGGGACGAAAACCGTTTGTTAGCATTTCTTTAACCGTTGCGCCAACTACGACATAGTCAATATCGTGAATCTTTAAGCCTAATAATTGATCGCGTATTGCTCCGCCTACTGCATAAATTCTCACTTGAGTAAACTTTCAATCGCTTGTTTGCTAATTCCAAAATCCTCAGTCAACGCATCGCGTCCGTGCACTGGCAAAATATTAGCCTGCTGCATTGAGGCAATATTATCTCGTGACATCAAAGTAGGGCCTGGTCCATATTCAAACATCAGAGCCTGACAATATCCAACCCAAGCAGGCAGGGGTATTACTTTACCAAAAGCCCCCACCTTTTTGGCTGCAAATTGAACTAATTCCTTCATACTCATCACCCGCGGACCTACCAACTCAAAAATTTTATGCTTAGCGTTGATGTGCTGCGTATCTAAAGACATGACAAAAGCCTTAGCAACATCACGAACGCTGACGGGCTGAAATAATGCCTCAGAATGAGCTAAAGGAATAATGGGGAAAATTTTTGCCAAGCTTGAAAAGGTATTAATGAATTGGTCCTTCTCTCCAAAGATGACCGATGGTCTAAAAATGGTCCAATCTAAATTCGAGGCTACAACACTTTTTTCGCCATCTCCCTTGCTGCGCTGATACATAGAGGGCCCATTGGAATCGGCACCCAATGCACTCATATGCAAATAGCGCCTCAAGCCAGTTTGCTCCATGGCTTTGATAATTAATTTTGGTAAATCAAGGTGCGCTTTTTTAAAAGCGAGTCCATAAGGTTTAGCAGGTTTATCTTGCAAAATGCCCACTAAATTAATCACTGCGCCTTGAGGCTTAATTTGCCCGCACAAGGCTAGCAAAGTTTCTTCTTGAAATATATCTGCCTCAAGCAAACTTACTTTTGGCAATAAACGCAAATCATTTGCCGCCGCAATTCGTCGGGTTGGAATCAACACACTATAGCCGGCAGACTCGAGTTGGGCAGCCATGGTTTGCCCCACAAATCCGCTGCCGCCAATTAATAACACATCGTAGTTCATGGAAGCTCACTGGAAGTTGCTGTCTTAGGATAAATCATACCTAAACGCTGTTTTAAAGAATACATTTGTCCGCCTATTACGCCGGAGTAATAATTGGCATTAGACAAGACATTTTTTACATAAGTACGAGTTTCGTTAAACGGGATTGTTTCAGCAAAAATAGCACCTTCTACCGGCTGATTTAATTTTTCGCGCCATGCTTTAGGCCTACCAGGTCCAGCGTTATAGGCGGCCGATGCCAAGAGCCAAGAGCCATCTAAATCTTGTAAAACCATATTTAAATAATGACTGCCTAATGTTAAATTCATATTTACCTCTTTAATCTTCTCATTGGTATAGGAGTGCATCCCTATTTTTCTAGCGACATATCCTGCTGTTTTTGGCATCACTTGCATTAATCCAGAGGCGCCAACGGAAGAGGATGCGTTCATAATAAAACGGGATTCTTGACGAATTAAACCGTAAGTCCAAGCCATATTTAAATTAATGCTGCGTGTAATTTGAGTTAATTCATTTCGATACGGCATTGGATAACGTAAAACAAAATCGTGCTCCAGCTTCGTTCGATCGGCCGTATTCACCACTCGATCATATAAATTGATTTTCTTTGCATATTCTGAGGCTGCTAAAAGTTGCTTATCGCTCATATCGCGTAACTCCCAGTTCCATTCGCGATTTCCCTCTAAGCGTAAATTCATGGCATAAAATTTTTCTCCGCGCAGAAACCCTCTTCGTTCTGCCATACTTTTGATATCGGCTTCGCTTACTTTTGTGCGATTTGGCAATTGCAGCGGTTTACCTAGTTCTTCTCGGGCCAATTGCCCATAAAAATTGAATTGGCTTTCGATTGATTGCAAAAGAATTTTGGATTTTTCATTTTCACCGGCTATTTTTAAGGCGCGGGCATGCCAGTAGGTCCAAGCGGGGTCACGCTCCCGAACCGCGGGGTGCATTCCTTCAATCGCCGAACGAACCAAGGGCCAATCGTGATCGCGCAGTGCGGCCCTGACTTTCCACTCTTGGCTTTCGGCTGAAAGTAATTCGTTAAATCCCAGTTCTTCTTGTTTTCGAAATGCATCGTCAGCACTCGGGTCTAATTTTTTAGCTAAGAACTGCCCAATCACACCCCAAGCTACTGCCTGATTCTCTTTACTGTAGCGCTGATTGCTGAGAGAAAAATCACGATAGGCTTTAGCGGGGTCTGTGCGCGCCTGCTGAACAATGCTCGCAATCGGATCGTCTCCAGCAATCTTGCGGCCCATGGTCTCTAAATTCATTTCCGTTGCAGCACGCCCAATCGACCTTCCCTCGGCGGGACTTAATATGCTAGCTTGCACTAATAGGGGTACGAGCTCTTGACAGCCAGATCCGAAATAACGTGGCTCCAATAAAATCGCCTTCGCATCTGCAGCAAGTTTGATACTGTTTTCTGGCTTAGGGTCTAACTTAGG
>JAEMSI010000006.1:42948-63874 GCA_016462905.1 Polynucleobacter sp.
TCTAACTTAGGATCCAATTTTGCTAAACGCGACATTAAGGCATAGCATTTAACTTGGGTGTCGTCGTCCAAAACAAAACGCGCATACTCCGCGTCAAAACTTTCCCAGTCTTTTCTTTTACCTAAAACCAACAACCAATCGTTACGCAGGCGATCCGCAATTGCACTGCCTTGATATTCTTTTAAAAAACTCACAATCTGACTATCAATATGGATGTCTGCGCGCACATTATTTCCGCTATCGTATATCTGAGTTTTTAATCGAAAATACGTGACGTAATCTTGATAGGGGTAGGCAGACAAGTTTGCAGCTAATTGTTGCGCTCTAAACGTATCGTTTCGCTTGGCAGCCTCGCGTAATTCGATAAACAATTTATCGGCAGGGGTAATTTCAATCGCCAGTATTTTAGAATCAGGTTCTTTATAAGCCTCTATTTTTTCAGCGCGGGCTTGCTTCATGCCAATGAGTAGGGCAAAAATAAGGCTCATGGCAAGAAAATGGTGGATTGCGATCCGAATTTTCATATAAGAACTATTTTCGCTTGATAATGTAGTTTATGTTGAAAACTGATTTAATCAATCTGCGCACTACACTTTTAGCGGAGCGCGCTGAGCGGGCTAAAAAACCTGATTTCTCTCAAATTGAGACCAAAATAGGGGCTTTCCTGACGCAATTCTTGTTGGAGCATGCTGCAACTACCTCGGTACTTGCGCTTTATTGGCCTTTTCGTAAAGAAATTGACTTAAGACCCCCTCTACTTGAGTGGGCAAATCAAAGATCAGGGCGCCAATTAGCTCTTCCCATTAGTCGTTCCGATGGGCACTTAGACTTTTTTTCATGGCTTCCTACAGACCTAATGAAAAAAAGTGCCATGGGCATTATTGAACCAGACCCATCTCAAGCGAGTGTCAAAAAATTGATTCCCGATTGCATTCTGATGCCTTGCGTTGGCTGGGGCTATCATCATCAACAATATTGGCGCCTCGGCTATGGGGGTGGTTTTTTTGATCGCACCCTAGAGAGCTTGCGCCGAACCAATCCCAACTTAATATGCGTTGGTATTGGTTTTGACTGGCAAGCGCTCAATTTGCAACAATGGCAACCTCAATCTCATGATCAAGCAATGAATGCCTTGATCACCGATTCGGGCTTTCGATTAAGCTCTTTTAATTAGATCTAGGTTTTCTGCAATACGAATCACCGGGTCTGCCTGATTCAATGAATAAAAATGCAAGCCAGGTGCACCTGCCGATATTAATTGATCGCACAAATCAGTAACCACTTCATCCCCAAAAGCCCGAATTGACTTAACGTCATCGCCATACGACAGCAGCCTCAAGCGAATCCACCGAGGTACATCAGCACCACAAGCATCCGAAAAACGCAACAATTGGGTACTTCCTGTAATTGGCATCACCCCAGGAACAATAGGAACATCGATTCCGGCCTTAGATACATCATCTATAAAACGGAAATACGCATCGCTATTGAAAAAATATTGCGTAATGGCAGAGTTAGCCCCGGCTTTCATTTTTTTGACGAAAAAATCAATATCGCTAGAGGGCGACCTAGCCTGTGGATGCATTTCAGGGTAGGCGGCAACATCAATGTGAAACCAATCCCCGGTTTCAGAGCGAATAAATTCAACCAGTTCTGAGGCATGATGAAACTCACCATACTGGCCCATACCCGAAGGCAAATCGCCACGCAATGCAACCAAGCGCTTAATACCTAAGTCGCGATATAGATTGATCAACTCTTTTACCAATACACGGGATGTTCCTACGCACGACAAGTGAGGGGCGGCTATATGACCACTTTGATGAATCTGAGTTATCGCATCCAATGTTCCCGCTTGCGTCGATCCGCCCGCCCCAAAGGTCACCGAAAAAAAAGCAGGGTTTAACTTTTCTGTTAGTGCACTTCGGGTTTGAAGAAGTCGCGCAATACCCTCCTCCGTCTTTGGAGGAAAAAATTCGACACTAATTTCCATGATTAGTACCGATAGGTTTCGGGTTTATAGGGGCCCTCTTTTTTAACACCAATATAGGAGGCCTGTTGATCATTTAGTACAGTCAGTTGTGCATTGAGTTTCTTTAACTGCAAGCGTGCCACCTTCTCATCTAAATGCTTGGGCAAGGTATACACGCCAATCGGATATTGGTTTGTTCCAACCGCAGAAAATAATTCGATTTGGGCAATCACTTGATTGGCAAACGATGAGCTCATCACATAAGAAGGGTGACCAGTTCCACAACCCAAATTAACCAAGCGGCCTTTTGCCAGAATAATTAAACGCTTTTCAGCTGCTCCATTAACAGCTGGAAAAATAACGTGATCGACTTGCGGCTTAATTTCTTCCCAGCGGTATTTTTCAACACTAGCAATATCAATTTCATTATCGAAATGGCCAATATTGCAAACAATGGCTTGGTTTTTCATCTTCGCCATATGATCGTGCGTAATCACGTGATAATTGCCCGTGGCAGTTACAAATATGTCGGCTTTATCGGCCGCATAATCCATGGTTACAACACGATAGCCTTCCATAGCAGCCTGCAATGCACAAATCGGGTCGACTTCGGTGACCCAAACTTGAGCCGATAATGCCCGCAATGCTTGGGCTGAGCCTTTACCCACATCCCCATAACCAGCAACCACAGCGACCTTACCAGCAATCATGACATCGGTGGCGCGCTTAATTGCATCGACCAAGGACTCGCGACAGCCGTATAAATTATCAAACTTACTCTTTGTGACTGAATCATTGACATTAATTGCCGGGAACTTCAATTCACCTTTAGCATGCATTTGATAAAGGCGATGCACTCCAGTAGTGGTCTCTTCAGTCACTCCACTGACCTTGTCCAAACGGGTTGAATACCAACTTGGATCTTGGGCTAATTTCTTTTTAATTGAAGCAAATAGAATAGTTTCTTCTTCGCTAGTGGGATGATTCAAAACCGCCTGATCTTTTTCTGCCTTGCTTCCTAAATGCAAAAGCAAAGTAGCATCACCGCCGTCATCCAAAATCATATTCGTATAGCCGCCATCGGACCACTCGAAAATTCGATGAGTGAAATCCCAATATTGCTCAAGTGTCTCGCCTTTAATGGCAAACACCGGTGTGCCATTGGCGGCAATCGCAGCAGCGGCATGATCTTGGGTGGAAAAAATATTGCAAGAAGCCCAGCGCACTTCAGCGCCCAAAGCCTCTAAGGTTTCAATTAACACGGCGGTTTGAATGGTCATATGCAATGAGCCAGTAATACGTGCGCCGCGCAACGGTTGACCGGCGGCAAATTCCTCACGAATGGCCATTAAGCCTGGCATTTCTGTTTCGGCAATTGCAATTTCTTTACGGCCAAAATCGGCTAAGCCAATATCGGCAATTGCACAATCATTTGAAATAGTTAAGTCAGATACGGTATTCATCATTGCTCCAGCTAAAAAATGGATTTGCTAGGC
Organism: Polynucleobacter sp.; assembly: GCA_016462905.1. Classification (GTDB taxonomy): domain Bacteria; phylum Pseudomonadota; class Gammaproteobacteria; order Burkholderiales; family Burkholderiaceae; genus Polynucleobacter. Next base: position 46,417 of record JAEMSI010000006.1, read on the forward strand.
AAGTATCGAAGAAACTCGCCAACCGCCATGATCCACGGGTTAGCGAGCGCAGTTGCAAAGAAGCAAGATGATGATTTATCTTAACTCCCCTTCAAGCCTGGGGGACTAATTTAGTAGCCACAAAGTAACTGAAGCAACTAAATAGACCCTTGCAACGCTCCTTGAAGGTAAACGTTAATAATCATTGTAACGAATTTCCAGACCCCTTGCCCAGGCCGAGCTATTTAGTTTGCTGGGCCTGGAAAAAAGGCTTGGAATATAAAACTAAACCTATAAACCTGCTGCTGCTTTCAATGCGGCCGCCTTGTCGCGTTGCTCCCAAGTAAATTCAGGTTCTTCGCGCCCAAAATGGCCGTAGGCCGCTGTTTTTTTATAAATCGGACGCAAAAGATCGAGCATTTTGACAATGCCTTTAGGGCGCAGATCAAAGTGTTCGGCTACTAGTTGAGAAATTTTCTCGTCAGAAATTTTGCCAGTTCCATACGTGCTCACCATCACCGAGGTTGGTTTGGCAACCCCAATCGCATATGAAATTTGAATTAAACACCGACTTGCTAAACCAGCTGCAACAATATTTTTTGCCACATAACGACCTGCATAGGCAGCCGAACGATCTACTTTAGAAGGGTCTTTGCCGGAGAATGCGCCGCCGCCATGAGGTGCTGCGCCTCCATACGTATCGACAATAATTTTGCGCCCGGTTAAACCGCAGTCGCCCTGTGGTCCGCCAATCACAAAACGTCCAGTGGGATTGACTAAATATTGAATACTGCCTTTAATTAAATGTTTTGGCAAAACGGGTTTCACGATTTCCTCAATCACGGCTTCACGTAATTTTTCAAGCGGAATATCAGCGGCGTGTTGAGTGGAAAGAACCACGGTATCGATTGAATCGGGCTTGCCATCAACGTAACGCAATGTTACTTGTGACTTTGCATCAGGGCGCAACCAATTTAACCGACCATCGCGACGTAATTGCGATTGACGTTCTACCAAGCGATGCGCCAAATGGATTGGCAGCGGCATCAGCTCTGGAGTTTCATCACAAGCGTATCCAAACATTAAACCCTGATCGCCTGCTCCTTGATCTAAACCATCATCGTGGGCTTTATCAACCCCTTGAGCAATATCAGGGCTTTGTTTGTCGTAGGCCACTAATACAGCGCAGCCTTTGTAATCGATGCCGTATTCGGTATTGTCGTAACCAATTTCACGCAAGGTATTTCGCGCTACTTGAATATAGTCAACATTGGCGTTTGTCGTAATTTCACCCGCCAACACAACCAAGCCCGTATTACAAAGTGTTTCTGCCGCAACCCGTGATTTTGGATCTTGCGCCAAAATCGCATCTAAAATCGCGTCCGAAATTTGATCGGATACTTTATCGGGGTGCCCTTCCGAAACCGACTCTGAGGTAAAGAAATAATCGTTTGCCATTCTATTCTCCTGTCATCAACACGCTGTTTAAAAAATACGACAACACCACGTGCCGGGAATACAACGGCGACGCTTTAGCGGAAAAGTTTTAATTCGCCCCGCAAGTTGTCTTAACTCGGCGAATGCTCTATTTTAACTAAATCCCCTATTTCTGCAAAGCAATGCTTTTGAACCGGTTTCATGGGCAAATCCCCTTAAGCAAGGGCAGATTGAATATCATTAGCAGGTGCAAACCTTTATTTTGCGGACTTTTCTGCGACCACTGCTTATTTTGATCGCCAAACTACCCCTTAGCTTGGTTCAGGGGCTGGGCGCTTTTTTGGGGATATTGGCCTACTTAGGATCTGGGCAGTATCGCCAATTATTTCGTGATCACTATCTATCGATGTGCACCAATCAAAGGGTGAAGCCCCGATTAATAAAAGCGATGATGGCATCTGGAATGTTATTTAGTGACAGCCTATGGATTTGGCGTAATCCCGCTAAAGCGATTCAAAAAACAGAAATACAGCATTGGGCTGAAGTTGAAAAGGCGGTTCAAGAAGGCAAGGGTTTGGTGATGTTAACGCCCCATTTAGGAGGCTTTGAAATCATTCCGCGTATTTTAGCTAAACACTTTCAGGCCACGATTATGTATCGCCCCGCGCGCCAAGAATGGCTTAATACCATTATTGAAGGGCAGCGCTCTTACCCCAATATGCATTTTGTACCCGCTACTATTCAGGGGGTCCGCACGATGGTGCGTGCGCTTCATCAAGGGGAAGCGGTGGGAATTTTGCCAGATCAAGTTCCCAGCGGTGGTGATGGTCTCTGGACGCCTTTTTTTAATCGCCCTGCCTACACCACAACGCTAGCGGCTAAATTAGCGAGTCGCAATCAAAGCCCAGTAATCATGTTCTCAGCGAAAAGAAAGGGCTTGGGTCAAGGCTGGATTTTTGACGCCATGCCATTAGCCCCTTTTTCAGAGGATCCGATAAAAGCTGCACAAGAATTAAATCAAGCGCTTGAAACGACGATTATGAAAGCACCCGAACAATTTATTTGGGCTTATAACCGCTATAAACATCCTAGTGGCGCTGAGCTGCCTCCCAGTAATTAAGAGTTTTCATCATGCCTTGGTTACATACCGCTCTTAACTACATTGCATTAAGTCTATTACGTATATTTAAATTTGTACCTTATGCATTAACCATACGAATTGGCTATGCTTTGGGTTGGTTAGCGGCACACCTGCCCAGTGAGCGCAAGCACGTTGTTAAAACCAACCTGCGTCTTTGTTTTCCTAATTTAAATTCTGCACAATTAAATGCCTTAGCTCTAGAGCATTGGATGCTGTTTGGACGCAGCGTGATGGAACGAAGTCGAGTTTGGCTTGGAAGCGCAGAACAGCTATTGTCTATGGTCGATATTCAAAGCGAAATAAACTTGGGCGATAAAAAACCGCGCCTGATGATCATTCCCCATTTTGTTGGCCTTGAGGTCGGCTTTATGGCGCTATCGGCCCAATCATCCCAAAACGGTTGGCCCGGTGGTGCTGGTTTATATCAAAAAATGAAGGATCCTTTTTTTAATCAAAAAATGGTGGAGTGGCGCAATCGCTTTGGGGGTAAATCCATCGAGCGTCAAAATAAATTATTAGAAGTCATTCGCGAAATTCGCTCTGGTAATCTGGTGCTCATTGCGCCTGATATCGACTTGGGTCCCAAAGATTCTATTTTTGTCCCCTTCTTTGGGATCATGACCAACACGATTACGGCGGTTTCGCGGATTGCTAAGATTAGCGGGGCTGAGGTTTGCATGATGACAACCACGCTAAATTCGGATCGGTCAAAATACATTTGTGCAATTTCATCCCCGCTGGAAAACTTTCCAACTGATTCTGTTGAAGAAGATACGGCAAGATTAAACCGCCATATTGAAGAAGAGGTGAAAAAGCGTCCTGCAGAGTACTATTGGGTTCATAAACGTTTTAAATATCGTCCACCGGGTGAACCGAGCTTATATCGATCATGGTCATGAAAGAAAATCGCAAACTACGCTTTAGCAAAATGCATGGTGCTGGTAATGATTTTGTGGTTTTAAATGGGATTACTCAAAATCTCGATGGAATTTCATCCGCACAATGGCGGCAATTGGCTGACCGTCAACTGGGTATTGGGGCTGACCAAATTTTAATTGTTGAAAAAAGCCAACTACCCGATGTCGATTTCCGCTATCGAATCCTGAATGCCGATGGTGGCGAAGTTGAGCAATGTGGAAACGGTTCGCGCTGCTTTGTTCGTTTTGTTCATGAACAAGGCTTATCCGACAAAAAAATAGTGCGCGTTGAAGTAGCTCATGCCATTTTAACTTTAGAACTGATCGAAAAAAACTTGGTTCGCGTTGATATGGGTCAACCCATTTTTAATCCCCCCGAGATTCCCTTCAATCCTATTGGACTCAGCACTAAAACAGAGTTCATGGAAACTTTATATGCTTTACCAATCAATAAAAATAGCGGGGCTCATGCAGATTGGATTGCCGTACTTTCGATGGGTAATCCTCATGCGGTTCAAGTGGTTGAGGATCTTGACAGTGCCCCCGTGGAAACCGAGGGGCCCTTTATTGAACACCATAGCGCTTTTCCTAAACGGGTGAATGCGGGCTATATGCAGGTTTTGCATCGCCATGAAATCCACTTGCGTGTTTATGAACGCGGTGCGGGTGAAACACTGTCTTGTGGAACGGGGGCTTGTGCGGCAGTGGTTTCTGGGATTCGCCGTGGGCTACTCGACTCTCCCGTTACCGTTCATACTCGCGGGGGTGACTTACAAATTGCATGGGATGGAATTCAAGGCAATCAAATAAGCCCTGTGATCATGATCGGCCCGGCTGAGACTGTGTTCGAGGGCGAAATTACAATCTAGTGCAAATTAAGTTGTATTTTATTGGTGCTTATATCTCATTTGGCGCCGTACTTTTCTCGATAGGCTAAAACAGCGGATAAATACGATTGTAAATTTGGATCTTGTGATTGTTGTAAATAAGCCAACAAGTCATTTAAATTAGCAATGGCCACTACAGGCAAAGAAAATTCCTTTTCGACACTTTGCACCGCCGAAAGTTCACCAATCTCCGAAGCATTGCCTGATCTTTCCATCCGATCCAAGGCAATTAAAACTCCAGCCGGCTTAGCGCCTGCTCGTTGAATTACCTCAACCGATTCGCGCACCGATGTACCTGCGGAAATGACATCATCAATAATCACAACGTGTCCATGCAAAGCCGGCCCGACAGTAGAGCCGCCTTCGCCATGGTCTTTTATTTCTTTGCGGTTGTAAACAAATGGCACAGAACGTCCCTGTTCTGCTAATGCAATCGCGGTGGTGGCAGCCAAAGTAATGCCTTTGTAAGCCGGCCCATAAAGCATATCAAACTGCAAGTCCGACTCAAGCAAAGCTTTGGCATAAAACTGCCCTAGCGCTTTTAATAAAGCGCCGTCTGCAAAACTACCTGCATTAAAAAAATAAGGCGAAAGACGACCTGCTTTAGTTTTAAACTCACCAAACGACAAAACTTTGGCATCTACGGCAAATCGTATAAAGTCTGAACGGTAACCCATTTAAGTCGTCTCAAATTTAATGAATAGGCTCTATGTTACGCATCATTTCTGCCAATCTCAATGGAATTCGTTCCGCGATTAAAAAAGGCTTTGTTTCCTGGATGGAAAAACAAGGGGCTGATTTTGTCTGTGCTCAGGAATTAAAAGCGCAAGCAGCAGACCTCGATCACGACCAATTATTCCCAAAGGGGATTCATGGGTACTATCACTTTGCCGAAAAAAAAGGCTATAGCGGTTGCGCGATTTTTACGCCCCATAAAGTAGACGCCGTTAAATACGGCTTTGGTAATGCTGAGTTTGACGCCGAGGGTCGCTATGTCGAGGTTTTGTATAAAAATATTTTGGTACTCAGTGTTTATATGCCATCTGGCTCAAGCTCTCCAGAACGACAAGCGGCTAAATTTCGCTATTTAGATGTTTTTTTACCGCATTTAATTCAATTAAAAAAATTAGGCAAGGAAATTATTCTTTGTGGTGATATCAATATTGCTCATCAAGAAATTGATTTAAAAAACTGGAAGGGGAATTTAAAGAACTCGGGTTTCTTGCCCGAAGAGCGCGCCTGGTTAACTGAATTATTCAATCAACAGGGCTATGTCGATGTCTATCGAAAAATTGAGGCAAGCGCCACAGACGCGTGCTACACCTGGTGGAGTCAGCGCGGACAAGCTTATGCAAAAAATGTTGGTTGGCGAATTGATTATCAAATCGCCACATCTGAAATGGCGAATAAAGCGACGTGTGCTGAAATTTATAAAGCAGAGCGTTTTTCAGATCATGCGCCACTGATGATTGATTACGCTTACAAACTATAAATGTGTGCCTTTATTTATTTTTCTGCTGCGCAATAAACCAAACCAAAACTAATACGGGCAGGCCAATCAAAGCGCTGGCAATAAAAAAAGTGGGGTAATCATAAGTATCGACAAAGGCTCCAGAAAAACCTGCGAGCCATTTTGGCAACAACAACATCATGGAGCTAAATAAAGCATATTGGGTTGCTGAATATTGCACATTGGTTAGCGAAGATAAATACGCTATAAAAGCAGCCGAAGCAATGCCTGAGCTTAAGTTATCTGCTGATATGACCCAAATTAATCCGGTTAAATCATGCCCTCGAGTGGCAAGCCATGCAAATAATAAATTGCTAACAGCCGATAAAATAGCGCCTATCAACAAAATGCGCATCACACCAAAGCGCAAGGTGAGTACGCCTCCGATGAATGCCCCCACCAGAGTCATGATGACGCCAAAAATTTTACTAACAGCTGCTACTTCATCTTTGGTGTAGCCCATATCAACGTAAAAGGGGTTGGCCATAATGCCCATTACGACATCGCTAATACGATAGGTTGCAATTAAAGACAAAATCAAAACTGCATGCCAACCGTAACGCTGTATAAATTCAATAAAAGGTTCAAGCAAGGTTTGATAGAGCCATGCGGATGCAGTACGCGCTTTTTTCAATTCGATACGAACGGGCTCTTTGCTTAATAACACCGTCACACTACCAACCAACATCGATAATGCCATGCATTGATAGGCAAATTGCCAAGCGCCTGCATCGTAGAGATTACTCGTAGTTTCGGCGCGAGCCGCCAACCATAGCGCTCCCGCTCCCGCCCAAATCATGGCTAAACGATAGCCCGTTTGATACGTCGCCGCTAATGCAGCTTGGTGTCGCTCATCGGCCGATTCAATTCGAAACGCATCTAAAGCAATATCTTGCGTCGCCGATCCAAATGCAACTAATAGGGCACACCACACCAGAGTGTTTAAAGATGCTTTAGGCTCAAAATGAGCCATGCCCAACAAACCCAAAATAATCAGTATTTGGGCAAATAACAACCAGCTTCTGCGGCGCCCTAAGAGCTGATTAAAAAACGGAATGGGCAACCGATCCACTAATGGGGCCCACAGCCACTTACCTGCGTACAAAAGTCCGATCCAGGATAAATAACCAATAGTGCTGCGATCAATCCCGGCCTCGCGCAGCCAAAAACCCAAGGTGCCTAGAATCAGCAGCAATGGCAGGCCCGCCGAAAAGCCCAAGAAAAACATTCGCAGACAGGGCCATTCAAGGTAAACCCGAAAATCGTACAGCCACGATTGAATTTGTTTAAGCGCCACGAACTCGATAAATTGCCAAACTACCAAACAAATTAACAGCCCAATTTACACGCTGACCTTCATGTAAGACGACTCGTCCTAAAATATCGATGCCCAATCGATGGGCAAGTGCCTCAAAATCGGCAATTGTTAAAACGCGTACATTGGGCGTGTTAAACCACTCGTAAGGCAAGGATTTCGATACAGGCATCCTGCCAAAACTAACCGCCAAGCGGTGTGACCAGTGGGCAAAATTGGGAAACGAAACGACGCATTGCTTGCCGACTCGCACTACTTCGCTCAAAATAGATTCGGTTTCATGAATTGTTTGTAAGGTTTGAGAAAGCACGACCGTATCAAAACTTTTATCAGCAAATAAGGCCAAACCGCCCTCTAAATCTTGCTGAATTACATTTAAACCTTTCTTAACGCAAGCCAACACATCGTTATCGGCAATTTCAACACCGTAATTTTGTGTATTTCGAACGCGGTGGATATATTCTAAAAATGCGCCGTCGCCACAGCCCAAATCCAATAAACTTGAATTAGGCTCAATCCAATCCGCAATCGCTGCAAAATCAGAGCGGGCTGGTATAGATCTTGGTACGGTCTCTAGGCCCATTATGTTGATCCTATTTTGGTCTCGATTTGTTCGTAAATTTTTTCAAAATACGCGCGCGCAATGCCGTGATAACGTAAATCATCTAGCAGAAAAGCATCGTGTCCATGAGGGGCATCGATCTCAGCATACGTTACTTGATGCTTGTTATCTAAAAGCGCTTTCACAATCTCACGACTTCGCTCTGGAGCAAAACGCCAATCAGTACTAAAACTAATTACCAAAAACTGCGCCTGTGCTTTTGCTAGAGCACGGCTTAAGTCGCCATCAAAACGTCGTGCAGGATCAAAATAATCTAAGGCACGGGTAATTAATAAATACGTATTCGCATCAAAATAAGTTGAGAATTTATCGCCTTGATGACGCAGATAACTTTCTACTGCAAATTCAACATCAAAACTAAACTTGTATTCATCTGAAGCGCCAACCGCTCTTTGTAAATCGCGGCCAAACTTTTCTGCCATATCGTCGCCTGATAGATAAGTAATATGCCCAACCATCCGCGCTAAACGTAAGCCACTTTTTGGCACGACACCATACTTATAGTAGTTACCACCATGAAAATCAGGGTCTGACAAAATGGCATTGCGCGCAACTTCATTAAATGCAATATTTTGGGCGCTTAGCTTGGGAGTTGAAGCAATCACCACACAATGAGCCACCCGCTCAGGATATTGGGTGGCCCATGCCATCGCCTGCATGCCGCCAAGGCTTCCGCCCATCACGGCAGCAAAACAACGTATTCCTAAGCGATCTGCAAGGCGTGCTTGTGCCTCTACCCAATCCTCTACTGTGACTACCGGAAAATGAGCCCCATAAGGCTCTTTACTCTCTGGATTAATACTCATCGGCCCAGTTGAGCCAAAACAAGAACCTAAATTATTCACACCAATAACAAAGAAAAGGTTGGTGTCTACTGGCTTACCCGGGCCAACCATGTTGTCCCACCAGCCAATGTCTTTTGGATCGTCCGGACTAGGGCCAGCAACATGATGGGATGCGTTTAAAGCATGGCAAATTAAGACGGCATTGTTTGCTTGAGCATTTAATTTGCCATAGGTTTCAACGACTAAATCATAGTGAGATAAGCTTGCTCCACTTTGCAGTGGCAAAGGATCTTCAAAATGAATAGTTTGTCTTAAAAGATTTAATTCGCTCATGCCGAGAGCAGAATTCGAAGACTAGCATCCATTGAGTCGGTGGGCAAGCGCTTAAAACCACTTCTTGCAAAGCGGTGCCAACGTCCCAAAATAAAACTCATCAGAATCGCCGAATGAACCCCAACCTCCTCGATATAGGGTGAACTGCCATTGGATCCGCTACTTTTTGCTTGAGTTTGCGCAATTCGCAGAGACTGCTTAATAGAAGCCTCCACTCGATCCAAAACTTGATTAATCCGTTCCTGTAAACGCTCATCTTCTTGCAAAAGCGCGTCGCCCAAAAGGACTCGAACCATCCCTGGATTCTTTTCTGCAAATACGAGAAGCATTTGCACAATCCCACGAATTTGAGCGATTCCAGAGTCTTCTTTTTGATTAATTTGATTAATCAATCCAAAAACCGTTTGTTCGATAAAAGCAATCAAGCCCTCAAACATTTGCGCTTTACTAGCAAAGTGTCGATACAAAGCCGCTTCTGACACTTGTATTTTGCTAGCTAAGGCTGCAGTCGTTACTCTCTCACCGCTCGGGTTTTGAAGCATCTCAGCCAAAACCTGCAAGATTTGTAAGCGGCGCTCGCCAGGACGCGGTCTCTTACGAATCTTCGCATTGGTCTGGTTTGCAGCAATCTCAGACGACTCTATGCTGTCTGAATCTTCTGAAGGGCTACCGCGATTATTCATAAGATGGGGAACCAATTTACCTTGAACGTATCATGGTACCAAAAGCTTGCTCAGTCAATATTTCCAGCAACAGTGAGTGCTCAATTCTGCCGTCAATAATATGCACTGAATTGACTCCACTTTTGGCTGCATCCAGCGCTGAAGATATCTTTGGCAACATACCGCCCGAGATCGTGCCATCAGCAAATAATCCTTCAATTTCGCGCGCACTTAAATCGGTCAATAATTTTCCAGCCTTATCCATCACCCCAGGAATATTCGTCATCATGACTAATTTTTCAGCTTTTAAAATTTCGGCCATCTTTCCGGCAACTAAATCGGCATTGATGTTAAAGGCTTGACCTTCTTCACTAAAACCAATTGGTGATATCACTGGAATAAAAGCGTCATCCTGCAAGGCCTTGACTACCGCTGGATTAATCGAGTCAATCTCGCCGACAAAACCCAAATCAATCGTCGCACCCGGTTTTTTTTCATCGGCCATCAAGAGTTTTTTTGCTCGAATCAATCCGCCGTCTTTGCCGGTTAAACCAACCGCTTGACCGCCAAAATGATTAATCAGCATGACGATATCTTGTTGCACTTCGCCGCCCAAAACCCATTCGACCACTTCCATGGTCTCGTCATCGGTAACCCGCATTCCCTGAATAAATGTTCCGGTCTTACCGATTTTTTTAAGCGCCTCATCGATTTGAGGACCGCCGCCATGAACTACGACTGGATTCATGCCAACCAATTTCAGAAGAATCACATCGCGGGCAAATCCTTCTTTAAGGCGGTCTTCCACCATCGCATTGCCACCATACTTAATCACAATGGTTTTGCCATGATATTGGCGAATATATGGCAAAGCCTCCGCCAAAATCTCCGCTTTTAAAAGTGGAGAAATTTCAGCAAGCGAAGGCATCTTAACGCTCATAAATCAGATCTAGTAATTGATTTTTATTCGCCAAATAATTTTTGACGCAACTCGCGACGCTCTTGCGCCTCTAATGAAAGATTGGCGGTGGGTCTGGCAATTAATCGGGAGATGCCTATCGGTTCACCGGTTTCCTCGCACCACCCATAATCACCTGACTCAATGCGTGCCAAGGCTTGCTCTACTTTCTTCAGCAATTTGCGCTCACGATCCCGAGTTCTTAACTCGAGGGCGTGCTCTTCTTCAATGGTGGCGCGATCGGCCGGGTCTGGAACCAAGATATTTTCACGTAAATGCTCGGTTGTTTCGCTGGCATTTTTTAAAATATCGTCTTTTAGCGTCTGCAGCTTAATGCGAAAAAACTCGAGCTGAGCTGCATTCATATAGTCTTTGTCAGACATCTTGAGCAATTCGGCCTCGGTCAACTTGGCGCCTTTATTAGCAGCGGCACTCGGCTTTGCTTTCGCATTTGCTTCTTTTGTCGTCATTCTTTCTTCCCCATATTTAGATTCGTGTTCATCATGGATTAAATGATTACTAACTCTCCAGGTATTACTTCAACACACCTATAAATCACCTTCATCGAGCATTATTGCCCCATTTAGGCAAAAGTTTCAATGTCTTTTTGTTTTGCTACTTTGGCGCAGGATTGTACTTTAAATTCCCAAAAACTAGAATTTCGACTCAAGTCTTAATTAGACTGGCTTCTAAGCCTGCCAAAAGGGTGTCCTTGGGCAAATCAACCCCAATGAATACCATGCGCGTTTGTTTTTGTTCGGCTCCCCATGGGCCTGCCATATCACTACCCATCATTTCATGCACGCCTTGTAAAACAATCTTTTGCTTGCTGCCCTTGACGTACAAAACGCCCTTATAGCGCAGTAATTTTTCTCCAAACACCGACAAAATACCGCCCAAGAAATCCTCTAATTTACGATGGTCAAATGGGTAATCGCTTTTGAATACAAAGGATTGGATCCGATCGGTGTGCCCATGGTGATCATGATGATTATGGTGATGGCTTGGGTCATCGCAATGCGCATGGTCATGGTCGTGATCATGGTCGTGTGAATGATCATGACCACAGTCGCTGTGATCGTGATCTTCTTGCTCTAAAAAATGAGGGTCAATATCGAGTTTTGCGTTGAGATTAAATCCCTTCAAATCCAAAACCTCTTCTAGCGGAACCACGCCCTTGGTAATCCCCTTAATAGGGGCTCGCGGGTTCATATGAACCAGCCTCGAGCGCAATGTTTCAACGGTTAGCGGGTCAACCAAATCAGTCTTGGTAATAAAAATGCGATCGGCAAAGCCAACTTGCCGTTGCGCCTCTTCATGCTCGTTTAATTGTTGCTGGCCATGTTTGGCATCAACCAATGTCACAACCGCATCTAAGGCATAGTGATTGGCAACGTCATCGTCCATAAAGAAAGTTTGGGCAACAGGGCCTGGATTAGCAACGCCAGTGGTTTCAATCACGACTCGATCAAACTGAATTTTCTTTTGTTTACGCTCTTCCCAAAGCTGATTTAAGGCCACCACTAAATCACCTCGAATAGTGCAACAAACGCAACCGTTACTCATTTGTACAATTTGTTCCTGTGAATCTTGAACGAGGATATCGCTATCAATATTTTCCTCACCAAATTCATTCTCAATCACGGCAATTTTTTTACCATGTTGTGCGGTCAGAATATGTTTTAAAAGTGTAGTTTTGCCGCTGCCTAAAAAGCCGGTCAAAATAGTAACGGGTATTAATGCCATATCAATCTAATCTGTTTTAAGGGTGATTATTTTAGGAGAAGCGCTCTATATTACCGATTCTGAAACCAAGGGGTCGATTTTACGATTTTGTTTTAGCGCGCGGATGGGCTTTATCGTAGACCTGAGCTAAGTGCTGAAAATCAAGCGAGGTATAAATTTGGGTACTAGCAATGCTGGCGTGGCCCAACATTTCTTGAACCGCTCGCAAGTCATGCGACGATTGCAATACATGGCTAGCAAAGCTATGGCGCAACATATGCGGATGAACATGAGTTGGCAGCCCCGAGCGGATTGCTAAAGAACGTAGTCGGGCTTGAACCGTTCTTGGAGACAAACGAGATCCTTGTGAGGATATAAATAAAGCTGCACTCACTTTGTCCTTAAGCCTTTCCTCTCGGATCGCGCGCCAGTGCTTAAGCACTTCTAGTGCCGGCCCCCCAACGGGAACCGTTCTGCGTTTATTACCCTTACCCAATACATTGACTTCGGCCGCTTGCCAATCAAGCCATCCCTGAGATGTCTCTCCCCGTTTTTGACTAGGCTCAAGATCCAAGCCCAATAATTCAGATAAACGCAATCCGGATGAATAAAGCAACTCTAAAATCGCCAAATCACGTAGCGCTTCCCAAGCGTCTTTTGGCGCAGCTTCTTTTGCAGCAAACGCAATTAAGGCCAGGGCCTGCTCAACCGACAAGGCTTTTGGTAATGATTTCTGCCGCTTAGGCGCCTTAACATCATCTACCGGATTGACTTGTAATTTTTTTTTACTCATCCAGTTATACCAACCACGCCAAGCCGATAAAGCCCTTGCGATGGTTCGGGCCGATTTTCCTTGCGCGTGTAGGCGCGCTGCCCAACGTCGAATTTGAGCGTTCAGTACTTTTTTTAAATCAACTTTTTCTGCTTGTGCAAATTGTTCTAATTCCAATAAATCGCGTTGGTATGCTTTTAAGGTATGTGCAGACAATTGTCGCAATACATGCAATTCTCGGAGATACTCTTGTATTAAGGGATGTGGTTCGGTATTACTTTCCGTCACAGCCTCACCTATTCGAATTTATTTTGAATCATTGGCAACACGGTCTAAGGCGGCGGCAGAAAGCTCAGCAATTTGCTTTAAATAGAAAGCGCCCATATCGCTTGTGAAGCGCTCCAGATGATGACTTGCTAATACAAGCGCACTAGGAGGGCGATTCTTAAACGCGAGCCCTAAAACCGCAATACTTTTGGTATCGACGCTAAAAGCATCGAATTGGCTTAGAAGTTCCCGATTAACTGGGTTTAATTCGTCGATCTTGCAACAAATGGGATTGGCAACCCAAGGCAAAAATTGAGAATCGCTATTTAAAATTTTCACACTCTCCACTTCAAAAATACCGCCAAGGCCATCTTCTATTGCACTAATCACTTCAGCAGGGCTTAGAGCAGTTATTAGTTTTAATAACCAAGCGACCAAGGCTTTTTGAGTTTGATCGTTACGACTTCCGAAGCGCAACATGTCCTTTAGGCGTTGGTTTAAATCGTGATTTTGTGAGCGCAACAACACCATCTGTCGCTCTTGTAGTGAGATGGCTCGATCACTATTAGGATCTTTTAAGCGAATCGTATTTAATACTTCGGCGTGCCGCTCAAAAAAACCGGGGGTAGCTAACAACCACTCGGCAACCAAAGCCTCTTGCTGTTCTTGATTTAATGCTTGACTCGAATCTGGTGCCTGCTCATTCATATTGACCTTGAATTAAGACTGTAATTTTTTGCGAAGTAATTCGTTAACGTGTTGCGGATTGGCTTTGCCTTGTGACGCTTTCATAATTTGTCCTACTAGGGCATTAAATGCCTTTTCTTTACCGGCCCGAAACTCTTCAACCGATTTAAGATTCGCGCTCATCACTTGATCAATCAAGGTCTCTAAAGCGCCGCTATCGGAAATTTGTTTAAGGCCGCGCTTTTCAATGATTTCATCTACCGAGCTAATTGCCTGGCCTTGCAAAGCGTCTTCCCACAGTACAGCAAAAATTTCTTTGGCAATCTTATTAGAAATGGTGCCGTCCGCGATGCGCGCCAATAAGGGGGCCAAATGCTTAGCTTTTAATTTGCTCTCTGAGGCCATCAACCCTGCGCGATTCAGAGATGAGGCCAGTTCGCCTGTAATTAAATTAGACGCTGCTTTCGCTTGCGCATTACCAGCCAAAGAAACCAGTTCTATGAATAATTCAGCGGTAGCTCGATCTTGCGTTAAGACTTGGGCATCATAAGCACTCAAACCAAAACTGCCTTGCCATTCCTGACGCAATTGTGCCGGTAAGGCCGGCATAGTTGCCCGCACTTGATTAACCCATTCGGGGGAAATCATTAAAGGCAATAAATCAGGGTCGGGAAAATAACGGTAATCCTGAGCATCTTCTTTGCTACGCATACTGCGCGTTTCTTGGCGATCGGAATCATATAAGCGAGTTTCTTGAACCACGGTTCCGCCATCTTCGATTAATTCGATTTGTCGACGCACCTCATACTGAATCGCTTCTTCCAAAAATCGAAATGAATTTAAATTTTTAATCTCGCAACGGGTGCCTAATTTAGTCTCGCCCATGCGTCGCACGGAGACGTTTGCATCACACCGAAAAGACCCCTCTTGCATATTGCCGTCGCACACGCCCAACCAAACCACTAAGCTGTGTAAGGCTTTGGCATACGCTACCGCTTCGGCAGCGCTGCGCATCACAGGTTCAGTCACTATTTCAAGCAGTGGGGTGCCGGCGCGATTTAAATCGATTCCTGTCGCAGGCTCGCCTTGCGGCCCAGTGAATTCTTGGTGGACTGATTTACCCGCATCCTCCTCAAGATGAGCGCGCGTTAATTGCACTACCTTGGTTTCTTTATCCACCATGATTTCTAATTCACCGCCCAACACCACTGGAATTTCATACTGACTAATTTGATAGCCTTTTGGCAAATCAGGATAAAAATAATTTTTTCGGGCAAAAATACTCTTGGGTGCAATGGCTGCACCGATCGCCAAACCAAAGCGAATGGCATGTTCGACTGCTTGATAATTTAAAACCGGTAAAACGCCAGGTAAGGCTAAATCAACCGCGCAGGCTTGTGTATTGACAGCTGCGCCAAAATGCGTACTGGCACCGCTAAAAATTTTAGATTGCGTTTGTAACTGCGTATGGGTTTCGAGCCCAATGACGACTTCCCAATTCATGATGCGACTCCAGCCTGAATTGAATCATTGGCTTGGCGTCGATGCCAATCGGTTGCCTGTTGAAAGCGATGGGCTACTTGTAACATGCGCGCTTCAGAAAAATAATTTCCAATCAACTGCATACCAATCGGCATTCCTTCGGGACTAAAACCACAGGGCGCACTCATCGCAGGAAGACCGGCTAAGTTGGCAGACAAGGTATAAATGTCAGCCAAATACATTTGAATTGGATTTTGTGATTTCTCGCCAAAGCGCCAAGCTATATCGGGAGCAACGGGCCCCAAAATCAAATCGCAAGACTGAAATGCAGTTTGAAAATCATTCGCAATAATGCGGCGTATTTTTTGTGCTTTTAAATAATAGGCATCGTAATACCCATGAGACAAAACATAACTACCAATCAAAATTCGTTTCTTCACTTCGGCACCAAATCCTTCGGTGCGCGATTTTTTATACATCTCCGTTAAGTCACGATAGTCTTTGGCACGATGCCCATAACGCACCCCATCAAAACGACTTAGATTGCTAGAAGCCTCGGCTGGAGCCAGGACGTAATAAACCGGGATAGATAGTTTAGTTTTGGGTAGGCTAACTTCGCTGATGGATGCGCCTAAATCATGTAACACTTTTTTAGCTGCGTGGATGGCATCAGCGACTGAGCTTGCCAAACCCTCGGCAAAAAATTCTTTA
This sequence comes from Polynucleobacter sp., assembly GCA_016462905.1. Lineage (GTDB taxonomy): Bacteria > Pseudomonadota > Gammaproteobacteria > Burkholderiales > Burkholderiaceae > Polynucleobacter. The sequence goes on from JAEMSI010000006.1 coordinate 62,607, forward strand.
GGAAGACCAATCCTTAATCCCGCCAAAGGTTTACTAGAATCGGCTCCCTGATTCCAATTTTCCTGAAGGTGGCGGGTAAAGTCTTCGCCAGAGTCAGCCAATGAAGTGGAGTCACGTGGGTCATGAAACGACATAGGGTTTAAAAGCAAAGCGCAATCCTCAGCGCTTTTAGCAATCGGGCCAGCCTGATCCAAAGAAGAGGCATAAGCAATCATGCCGTAACGCGAGACACGCCCGTACGTGGGCTTAATACCCGTTAAATTACACAGTGCAGCGGGTTGACGAATCGATCCACCTGTATCGGTTCCAGTAGCAATTGGGCAAAGGCCAGCGGCTACAGCGGCTGCCGACCCCCCAGAAGAGCCCCCTGCAACGCGACTGCGATCCCACGGATTTAACACTGCGCCAAAAGCTGAATTCTCATTGGAAGAACCCATGGCAAATTCATCCATATTGGTTTTGCCTAAGCAGACCATACCAGCCGAGTCAGGATGGGTTTCTGTCGGCAATCCAAGGGCCTCAACCACAGCAGCGTCAAAAGGGCTTATATAGTCGGCCAATATTTTCGAGGCCGCTGTCGAGCGCCAGCCACGGGTCACAAAAACATCTTTATGGGCTATTGGAATCCCCGTTAAAAGACCGCCCCGCCCCTGCGAGCGGATTTGATCGGCTATTTTTGCCTGGCTTAAAGTCAATTCCGAATTGACGTCTAAATATGCCTTAATCTCGCTATCAGCTTGAATTCTAGACAAGAAATATTCGGCCAGCTCTAAGCTAGACGTTTTTTTGCTAGCAAGGGCTTTGGAGAGCTCGGCAACGGTTGCTAAATGCCAACTCATTCAATCACCCGGGGAACCAAGAAATACCCGTCCTGCTGAGCCGGAGCGTTGCCCATATTGGCCTCACGCTGGTCGGCCTCGCTAATCCGGTCGTCCCGCAAGGGTTGAGAAAGGTTGCGAATGAACAAAATAGGATGGGCCAAAGGCTCGTAGGCATCCGTATCTACAGCCTGCATCTCTGCCACAAGGGCAAAAACCGCCTCCAACTGAGGCAAAACTGCCTCTGCTTCAGCGGGGGTCAAATCGAGCCTAGAAAGGTGCGCGATGCGTTGAACTTCATTAATATTCATTGGGTTGCTAGAGTATCATTTCGGTTTAGACATTTCATATCTTATTTTCCCACTTACATCATGTTTGGTTTTTTTCGCAATTATTTTTCCAATGACCTAGCCATCGACCTAGGAACCGCCAACACCTTAATTTATATGC
>JAEMSI010000002.1 GCA_016462905.1 Polynucleobacter sp.
AAAAAGGCATTAAGGATATGGTACGAATTTCCGATGCACGGATGAGCGGTACCGCTTATGGAACAATTGTGTTGCATATTAGCCCCGAAGCTTCGATTGGAGGTCCGATTGCATTAGTTCGCAATGGTGACCGGATTCGATTAAGCGTACAGAAAAAAACCATTGATTTATTAGTCTCTCAAGACGAATTAGATAAAAGACGATCTGAAATTAAAGAGTTTGCCAAGCAACCAAAACGAGGTTATGCCAAACTGTATTACGACCATGTCTTGCAAGCGAATATGGGCTGTGATTTTGATTTTTTAAGAGCAGCTTCCGGGAAAAAATAAATCGCCTATTAGCCTCAATAAGCGATTTATAAATACTTATCTTTTTGAGGCTCTGTATTCGGAAGGTGATTTGCCAAATCGTTGTCTGAATCGTCTGGTGAAATAAGCCTCGTCCTTAAAGCCCACTTCGTCAGCAATACTAGAAATTCGATTGTTTGTCATAGTGAGGAGCTCTTGCGCCCTTTCCATGCGTTTCAGCGTTAGCCATCCAACAAAAGCTAAACCTGTTTTTTCCTTAAGAAGTTGTGATAAATAATTGGGGGACAAGAAAGTAGCCTCGGCAACATCATTGAGACCGATATCTTTATTGATATTTTTATCAATAAATTTGAGTACTCGTTTAAAAGAACTCGAGGTAGAGTTGAGATTAAGTTGACCTTCGGTGAGTTTAAGTATTGCTTGATGATGCTTATCGCAGGTAAAACCGATGAGTTCTAATAAAGCCCCTTTAATTCTTTGTAATGCACCGACTTTTCTCTCAGAATTTAGTAGTAGCATTTTTTCAATTAAATCTAATATATAAGCAAATTCTTTTTTATTGAAATTGAAATCAATCATGCCTTGGAATAAAAAAGGCATGATTTCGGGATAATCGGATGGGGATAAATCCTCTAATTCAAATAAATCAGATGTCAGTGGGGTGCCAAGAAAACGATTCGAGAAATTAATAATGTAGTAATTAGGGTTAGGCGCCGGTTGGCTAAAGTGCATTCTGTAAGGCAAGATGAAAATCAGTGATTGATCGGGGTAGGTTGCGATCGTATTTTTGATACCGTGTTTTGATCCGCCATTAACATTGATGTGAATTTGAAAAAATTCATGTCGATGGGGGGTGACAATAGGGGGTCGAACAGTCCAGTCGCGGATATCAAAATCGAGGTTCGGCGAACGCTCCGACATGCGATAGGTTTTAATCGGGGCATTTTGAGGCTTCATTTTGAATTACCAATTAATCTGGCTGAATTTTTCCATGTTGGATTACCTGCTTCATCTTTATCAAGCCTTGATTAATTTGCTCTTTAAGTCTATCAGGCCCAATGCTTGGGCTAATCTCAAAACCTTGTCGAATCAATTGTTCTTTTATTTTAGGGTCTTTTAAAGCGATGGATAAGGCCTCATTTAATTTTGCTACTACTGCAGCTGGCGTTTCTTTTGGCGCGAGCAAAGCCCCCCAAGTTGAAAATTCATAACCCGACACACTTTCGCTAATAGTAGGCGTATTGGGAAGAAGGGGTGATCTGGTTTTGCTAGCAATACCCAATACCTTTAATTTCCCTGCTTGAATATTAGGCAGTACTACCGATAAGGCGCTAATCATGACCGGAATTTGTCCTGAAATCACATCGGTAACAGCTGCAGTAGCTCCGCGATAGGGAATGTGGACCATCGACGCACCTGTTAATTGCTTAAATATCTCCATCCCAATATGCTGGGGAGACCCATTGCCGCCAGATGCGTAGTCAATCTTCCCCGGCCTATCTTTAGCTATTCGCGCTAGATCTGCTGCATTGTTTGCTGGAAAATTAGGATTAGCTACCATTACAAAAGTAATCGAAGCTACTTGAGAGATGGGAACGAAACTTTGAATCGGATCGTAATCCACTTTTTTATAGAGATTTGGTAGCATCGTCAAAATACTGTCATTAAAAGCCCCTACGATATAACCATCGGCAGGAGCCTGAGCTACTTTGTTGGCACCAATCAAACCTGCGCTACCAGGAATATTTTCAATTGGCATCGCCTGACCAAGATACTCTGACATCTTTGCCGTAACTGGGCGCATTAAAAGATCGACGCCACTTCCGGCTTGCAGCGGCATAATAATTTGAATAGTGCGATTGGGATAAAGAGTTTGGGCTTGAGCAAGGGTGACAAAGAGCCCTAGGCCGAGAATAATCAATTTAGATAATCTTAAATGAAGCATTTTATTTCCCTTAAATTGGATTTTAAATCGTTCTGGTAATAAAAAAGCCGCTGTTATTCAGAGCGGCTTTATTTAAGCAAAAGGCTTCGGCGTCTTACTCAACCGCCTTGACCATATCCTCAACCACCTTCTTCGCATCACCGAAGACCATCATGGTTTTATCCATGTAGAAGAGTTCATTATCGAGGCCTGCATAACCAGCCGCCATGGAGCGTTTATTCACAATAATAGTTTTCGCTTTGTAGGCCTCTAAAATCGGCATACCGAAAATAGGACTTCCAGGCGTGCGGGCTGCAGGATTGACGACATCGTTTGCGCCAAGTACGAGTACAACGTCGGCTTGACCAAAATCACTATTGATATCTTCCATTTCAACCACTTGCTCATAGGGAACTTCGGCCTCAGCAAGTAATACATTCATATGTCCAGGCATGCGGCCTGCCACTGGGTGAATGGCATATTTCACAGTAACGCCATGATGAGTTAGTTTTTCGGTTAATTCTTTTAAAGCGTGTTGAGCGCGTGCTACAGCTAAGCCATATCCGGGGACGATGATGACAGAATCAGCATTGGTCATCAGGAAAGCAGCATCTTCGGCAGAACCCGTTTTGTAATTTTTTGCTTTACCGTCATCTGCCCCACCAACGGCACCCTCGGCGCCAAAACCACCTAAGAGAACCGCAATGATCGAGCGATTCATTGCCTTACACATGATGTAAGAGAGAATCGCGCCCGATGAACCGACACAAGCACCTGCAATAATTAAAACCGGATTATTCAAAGTAAAACCAATTCCAGCAGCCGCCCAGCCAGAGTAACTATTGAGCATCGATACCACCACTGGCATATCGGCACCACCAATCGGAACAATTAAGGTGATACCAAGGACTAGTGCTATTGCACACATGATTAAGAAGGCAGCATGACTGCCAGTCATGAAATAAGCAAGGCCACCCGCAACCATCAAAATCCCCAAAACTAAATTCAGAAGATGTTGACCGCTAAAGGTAACTGGCTTGCCACTGACCTTACCTGATAGTTTTCCAAACGCGATGATCGAGGCAGTAAAGGTAATGGCGCCAATAAATGCGCCGATAAAGAGCTCTATTTTTTGCGCACCCGTATGAACTTGAATGGGGTTAAAGACAGCCGCTATCGCAATTAAAACAGCCGATAAGCCAACAAAGGAATGCATCAAGGCAACCAATTCAGGCATTTTGGTCATTTGTACTTTTTGTGCTGCTAAGGTACCAATGATTGCGCCCGCAACGATTGCAAGACCGATCAACCAGAAAACAGGCTTAAATTCAGTAATCAAAAATGTTGTCACAACCGCCAGCAGCATACCAATCATGCCAAAGACATTGCCTTGACGAGATGACATGGGAGATGACAAGCCTTTTAGTGCCAAGATAAAAAGCACAGACGATATGAGGTAGGAGATGGCGGTGATATTTGACATAAAGGAATCTCTATAAATAAATCTGATAGGGGAGGTTTTTATTGCCCTTTAGCTTGCTTAGGTTCTTTCTTCTTAAACATTTCTAGCATGCGGCGAGTTACCATGAAGCCACCGAAAATATTGATCGATGCCAAGAAAACCGCTAGGGCACCAATTAGACTGGTTAAGGTAATTTCTGATCCATTAATGACTTCAGTCTGCAATAAGGCGCCAACGATAATGATCCCAGAGATCGCATTGGTCACTGACATTAATGGAGTATGCAAAGCAGGGGTTACATTCCATACTACGTGATATCCCACAAAAATAGCCAAAACAAAAACAGTAATGTTTTGAACAGTCAAGAGACTTTGAATAGCGGCTGCGTCCATAATATTTCCTTCAAAAAGATTTTGCGTAAATAGATTCAGTACGATTAATTTTTGCGAATGGCTTGACCATCGCGACTCATTAAACAAGCAGTGACAATATCGTCATCTGCTGGAATCGATAGTTGACCTTCTTTTGTCACAATTAATTTCATGAAGTCAAGGAGATTGCGCGCGTATAAAGCAGAAGCATCGGCAGCAACCATACTAGCTAAATTGGTGTAGCCCACAATTTTTACTCCATTGTGATCAATCACTTTATCCGCCTGTGTGAGTGGGCAGTTACCCGAACCATTGTCACCTTTGCCAGCTGCGATATCGATTACCACCGAGCCGGGTTTCATGTTGGAAACGGTTTCAGTGCTTAATAGAAGAGGCGCTTTGCGACCTGGAATTAAGGCAGTTGTAATCACAATATCGGCCTGCATGGCTCGTTCTGCAACCAAGGCAGCTTGGCGTTTCATCCAAGCCTCTGGCATGGGGCGTGCATAACCTCCGACTCCTTGAGCAATTTCACGTTCCTCATCAGTTTCATAAGGAACATCGACAAATTTTGCTCCAAGGGACTCAATTTGCTCTTTTGCGGCTGGGCGGACATCCGAGGCCTCAATCACAGCGCCAAGGCGTTTAGCAGTAGCAATGGCTTGTAGTCCAGCTACTCCAGCACCTAAGATGAGGATTCGGGCTGCTTTTACCGTTCCGGCTGCGGTCATCAGCATCGGCATAAAGCGCTGATATTCGTTGGCAGCAACCATCACGGCCTTATAGCCAGCGATATTGGCCTGAGATGAGAGAACATCCATGCTTTGGGCGCGGGTTGTTCTGGGGGCGGCTTCTAAAGCGAACGCAGTTAAACCCTGTTGCGCAAGTGCAGCAATTACAGTGTTATCAAAGGGATCGAGCATGCCAATTAGCACCGAACCGGCCTTCATTTGCTTTAATTCCTCAGTTTGGGGTGCCCGAACCTTAAGAACAATTTCAGAGCCTAGGGCATCGGCAGAGCTACCGATGGTGGCTCCGACGGCTTGGTAGGCTGAATCCGGCTGACTTGCCGCGATACCGGCTCCAGCCTGAATCAATACCTGATGACCCTGACCTATCAGTTTCTTGACAGTTTCAGGGGTTGCGGCGACGCGGGTCTCACCCGGCCTTGTTTCCAGCGGCACTCCAATGCGCATGGCTCATCTCCAAATGCTAAATTTTCTAAAAAACGCTTATTTTATCTATAAAAGCCATGCCTTGTGAGCTAGCAGTTTTATTCTATTCAATGCGACTGATAAGAACAATATAAACCAGTTTGATTCATGCCTCTGTGATAGAAAATCGTGGATTAATCCTAGGCATATACCGACTGGATGGGGGGCGTTTCAGGGTTTCATAAAAATGAGCCCTCAGCCTGTTTTAATAGAGACTTTTACAATAGGGACTAATGCGATATTTAGGCGCATTGAGCTTTTGTGATTAATGATGAATCAGCCCAATTCAGACCAAAAAAACCAGCCCAGCCCCAAGCCACTCACTGAAAATACTTCCCAAAAGGTTGTGGTTGGAATGTCTGGCGGGGTTGACTCGTCTGTGGCCGCCTGGTTATTAAAACAACAGGGTTATGAGGTGATTGGCCTATTCATGAAAAATTGGGAAGACGACGATAACGATGAATATTGCTCATCTCGGCAAGATTGGCTCGATGTTGTTTCGGTAGCCGATGTTTTAGGAATTGATGTTGAGGCAGTCAATTTTGCAGCAGAGTACCGAGAACGGGTTTTTGCTGATTTTTTGCGCGAGTACTCCGCAGGCAGAACTCCTAATCCCGATGTGCTTTGTAATGCGGAAATTAAATTTAAAGCGTTTTTGGATCACGCCATGAGTTTAGGTGCTGAGTTGATTGCCACAGGGCACTATGCACGAGTGCGTCATCAAGCCGGCAAGGTTCAACTGCTAAAGGCTTTAGATAGCAGTAAAGACCAAAGTTATTTTTTACACCGCTTAAAGCAACACCAATTAGAAAAGGTGTTATTTCCTTTAGGCGAAATTACCAAACGTGAGGTACGTGAAATTGCAGCTGATTTAGGTTTACCTAATGCAGCCAAAAAAGATTCGACTGGAATCTGTTTTATTGGCGAACGGCCCTTTAGGGAATTTTTAAATCGCTACTTACCAAGTGCCCCTGGCCCAATTAAAAGCGTCGATGGTAAGGCACTCGGTCAGCATATGGGTTTAGCCTTTTTTACTTTAGGCCAACGTAAGGGCATTGGCCTAGGGGGCAGTCAGGAGGGCACTGGTGACGCTTGGTATGTGGCGCGCAAAGAGATGGCTACAAATACCTTATATGTTGCTCAAGGGCACGATCACCCTTGGCTTTTAAGTCGTCAATTATCAGCGATGGATGCCAGTTGGATTGGGGGCGATCAACCTCAGGTAGGACGATATTCAGCAAAGACACGCTATCGGCAGGCAGATGCCCCGTGCGAAATGATTACGGGCTTCGCGAATGCAGATAAATCAAATCAAGAAAAATTTGATTTGCTTTTTACTGCTGATCAGTGGGCAGTAACACCCGGGCAATCCGCCGTTCTTTATGATGGCGATTTGTGTTTGGGTGGTGGAATAATTGCTAACTAGTTGGGGGTACAGTATCTTGAAACGATTTACGTTCCATCAGCTTTTGATAAAGACGATCTAAGTTAGGGTAATTCGCTGACCAATTTAATTTTGGAAAACGTAATTGCAGCCAACCCAATGTACAGCCAACCGAAATATCGGCCAGACTAATTTGGTTTCCGTAGCACCAGGTTGATTCACCGAGGCTATTCGACATGGTTTTAATACCCGTTTTGACTTTATCCATTTGACGGTCGATCCAAGCAGGGCTTTGCTGTTCAGCGGGCCTCCAAGTGGACTCGAGGCGCGCCAAAATACCCGCATCAATGATGCCGTCTGCTAAGGCCTCCCACGTTTTTACAGCAGCCCGCTCGCGACCGGTAGATGGAATTAATTTATTAGCGGGGCTTAAGGTGTCGATATATTCTGCAATTACCCGTGAGTCAAACATGGCGCCACCATCTTTCAGGACTAAGCAGGGAACCTTGCCTAAGGGATTAAATTCACCTATTTTCGTTTTACTATCCCAGACATTCTCGAGGATGAGTTCTGCTTCAATTTTTTTCTCAGCAAGCACAATGCGTACTTTGCGAACATAGGGACTGGTAAGGGAGCCGATTAGTTTCATAGGCTTTGAAGTATAAACGGATTAAAATTGGGACTTGATGACATTTTTGAGGAATTGCTTTGAACCCTTCCCCCCTTAGCCCCTTAAATGCACTATCTCCATTAGATGGGCGGTATGCCAAAAAGTTAGATCATTTGCGTCCCTGGCTATCCGAAGCGGCTTTTATGCAACAACGCATCGTAGTCGAAATTCAGTGGTTATTGGCTTTGGCAGATTCGGGTTTGCCTCATATTCCTAAAATTAGTTCCGCCGATAGTCAATTTTTAATCCGCTTAATTGAGCAGTTTTCTGAGGCCGATGCGGCTCGAATTAAAACGATTGAGGCGGTCACGAACCATGATGTTAAAGCGGTCGAATATTGGCTAAAAGAAAAAATCGCGGAACGCCCTGATTTATTAAAGGCGAGTGAATTTATTCACTTTGCTTGTACTTCGGAGGATATTAATAATACGGCACACGGATTAATGCTCCGCGGTGCGCGTGATCAAGTTTTACTACCCCAACTCAAAAAAATCACCTCTGAATTAAAAAAATTAGCGGTGAATTATGCCAATGTATCCATGCTTTCAAGAACCCATGGACAACCAGCTTCGCCAACCACCTTGGGCAAAGAAATAGCCAATATGGCAGCGCGTTTACAAAAGGCTACCAAAGCAATTAAGACTGTCCCTTTGATGGGAAAGATGAACGGCGCGGTTGGAAATTACAATGCCCATTTCGCTGCTTATCCAAATTTTGATTGGGAGAGTTTTGCACGTCATGTGGTGGAAAAGCGTTTAGGTTTGGTATTCAATCCCTATACAATTCAAATTGAGCCGCATGATGGCATGGCTGAATTGTTTGATGCAATTGCTCGTGCCAATACCATTCTGTTAGATATAGACCGTGATTTTTGGGCCTATATTTCTTTGGGTTATTTTAAGCAAAAAACCAAGGCAGGTGAAATCGGTTCATCGACTATGCCCCATAAAGTAAACCCGATTGATTTTGAAAATTCAGAAGGTAACTTGGGTTTAGCAAATGCACTATTGCGCCACCTTGCCGAAAAGTTGCCTATATCTCGATGGCAGCGCGACCTAACTGATTCTACGGTTTTACGTAATCTTGGCCCCGCTTTTGGGCATAGTGTATTAGCCTATGACAGCGCATTGCGTGGTTTATCAAAGTTAGAGCTAAATGCCGCTGCCATTGCTTCTGATTTAGATGAATGCTGGGAAGTATTGGCTGAGCCCGTACAAACTGTGATGCGTCGTTACGGGATTGAAAACCCGTACGAGCAGTTAAAAGAATTAACGCGCGGTAAAGGGATCACTAAAGAGGGTTTACAAAAATTTATTCAGACTCTGTCGATTCCAGAAGGTGAAAAGAAGCGTTTGCTCAAAATGACCCCAAGTACGTATATCGGCAAGGCTGCAGAGTTAGCCGAGCGTATGAAAAAAGACAGTTAAACCTGAGTTAATGCGTGTTTTGAATTCGTCTAAAAAATTTAATTCAAGTTCCGCGCCGTTTCCTACGCTTTTATTATTCGTCTATGAGCTGATTTGGCACTGCTTGATTCCGATTGTTTTATTAAGGTTAATCTGGCGCGCAAAACGCAATTCAGCTTATTTAAAAAATATCCCCGAACGCTTTGGTTTTTTTGGGCGGTCGGACGCATTTCAAAACGCAATTTGGATTCATGCGGTTTCAGTTGGCGAAACCAGAGCAGCGCAACCCTTAATTCATCAATTTTTAGGGCAAGGTAAAAAAATTCTGCTGACGCATATGACCCCGACTGGTCGTCAAACTGGATTAGATTTATACGCTCAGTCGATTGCCTCTGGTCAATTAAAGCAAGTCTATTTACCCTACGATATTTGTTGGGCAGTTGAGTCTTTTTTAAAGCGCTTCAAACCACATCTTGGTTTGTTTATGGAAACCGAGGCTTGGCCTACTTTTGTATTTCGTTGCCATCAATTAACGATACCTTTGTTTTTAATCAATGCGCGTTTATCGCAGCGTAGTTTTAAGCGAGTTTTACGTTTTGGCTCAGCAGGGCGAGCCTTATTTCAGGCATTCGCCCAAATTTTGCCTCAAACTGAATTGGATGCGCAGCGATATCGAGCTTTGGGTGTGGATGATTGCCAAGTTACGGGTAATCTGAAATTTGATGTTCAGTACGCACCTTCCATATTGAGCTTAGGACAAAAATGGAAGCAGTCTTTATCCGCCATAAACCGTTTGATGGTGTGTGCCGCCAGCACGCGTGCGGGCGAAGAAAAAATGATTCTTTTGGCTTGGCAAGATCTGCTGAGCGATCCTGTTTTTCAAGACACCAAGCAAAGGCCGCTACTAATCATCGTACCGCGTCATCCAGATCGTTTCAATGAGGTTGCCAATTTGATTGCTGAGTACCCCTTTTCTTCTGCGCGTCGAAGCGCTTGGTCCGAAGGTGGCGTTGATAATCCCATTAAAACAGTTCACGATTTAGAAAATGTAGAACTTATTTTGGGTGACTCGATGGGTGAAATGTTGGCTTATTACAAGGCTGCTGATGTGGTGATCATGGGTGGGAGTTTATTGCCAACAGGGGGACAAAATTTAATCGAAGCTTGTGCTAGCGGCTGTCCCGTTATCTTAGGTGAGCATACGTTTAATTTTCAGCAAGCCAGTAGCGACGCGATTGAGGCTGGAGCGGCAATTCGGATTCAAGCTGATGATCATGCTAGTTTGTTGATCGCCCTTACAAAAACTCTGAAGGATTTGTTAATCGATACCAAAGCAAGGCAAAGCATGTCGGAATCTGCTTTACGTTTTGCTTCAAGCCATCAAGGGGCGGCGGAGCGAACCATGCAAATTTTGAATCAATACAGCGCTAATTAAACCTGCGCTCCAAAATTAGGGTCATCTGGTTTTGTATCGGCCGTTTTACGCTCGCCTTTAATCAGATCTTCGCGATTTACGCCTAACCACATTGCCAAGGCAGCGGCCACGAATACAGACGAGTAAATACCAAATAAAATTCCAATGGTGAGCGCAAGAGCAAAGTAAAAGAGGGTTGGACCACCAAATAGGAGCATTGCAAGCACCATCATTTGTGTAGATCCGTGAGTAATAATCGTGCGACTGATTGTGCTGGTAATGGCATTGTCAATAATTTCTTGAGTATTGAGTTTGCGATATTTTCTAAAGTTTTCTCGAATTCGATCGAAGATCACAACCGACTCATTAACCGAATATCCCAACACGGCTAACACTGCAGCTAGAACAGAAAGTGAAAATTCCCAACCAAAAAAAGCAAAGAAGCCAAGAATGATTACTACATCATGTAAGTTAGCAATAATGCCCGCGACTGCAAATTTCCACTCAAAACGAAATGACAGATAGATAACGATACCAATCACTACAAACAATAAGGCCTTAATTCCATCCATTGCCAATTCTTTTCCAACCTGAGGACCAACAAATTCAACCCGCTGTAATTTTGCTCCCGACGCATTCGTTTCTAAAGCCTTCATAACTGAGCCGCTTTGTTCGGCAGAAGAAATGATTTTTCCGCTAGCATCTTTTTGTAAGGGCAAGCGAATTAAAACATCACGTGAACTTCCAAAATTTTGGATTTGGGTATCGGTATAGCCTAGACGATTTATTTGATCGCGTATCGAATCGAGCGGAGCGGTTTGCGGGTAAGTAATTTCCATGACTGTACCGCCAGTAAATTCAATCGATAAGTGCAGACCTTTGTGCCATATAAAGAAAACAGCTGCCAAAAAAGTAAGTAAGGAAATCGCATTGAGTATCAATGCGTGCCGCATAAAAGGAATGTCTTTACGGATACGGAAAAATTCCATACTTTATTTTCCTTTAGCCTGACCCGTTTGATTCAATTCAGCAGGACGCCAAACTTCGCCAATAGAAATTTTTTGTAATTTTTTCTGTTTTCCATACCAAAGATTTACTAAACCACGAGCAAAGAAAACAGCAGAGAACATCGAAGTTAAAATTCCTAGACAGTGAACCACCGCAAACCCCTTAATTGGTCCCGAGCCAAAAGCTAATAGCGCTAAGCCGGCAATCAGGGTTGTGACGTTTGAGTCGAGAATAGTAGCCCAAGCACGATCAAATCCGGTTGCAATCGCAGAGTGGGGTGCAGCCCCATTGCGAAGTTCTTCACGGATACGTTCATTAATTAAAACGTTGGAGTCAATGGCCATACCAATGGCTAATGCCATCGCCGCAATACCAGGAAGGGTTAGGGTCGCTTGCAGCATCGATAAGACCGATATCAGCAAAAGTAGATTTACCGCTAAGGCTATCGTTGAGAATACGCCAAATAAAAGGTAATACCCCATCATGAATAAGGCAATGGCGATAAATCCATACATCAAGGATTTAAAGCCCTTTTCAATGTTCTCGGCACCTAGGCTCGGGCCAATCGTGCGCTCTTCAATAATTTCCATCGGGGCGGCTAAAGAACCGGCGCGTAATAACAGGGCGAGATCGTTGGCACTTTCGGTGGTGGGCTGTCCAGTAATTTGAAATTTGGAGCCAAACTCACCTTGGATCGTGGCAATAGTTAATACTTCGCCTTTACCCTTTTCAAATAAAATCATGCCCATCGGTTTGCCGATGTTTTCTCGGGTAATTTCTTGCATCACGCGACCACCCGTTGAGTCAAGAGAGATATTGACTGAAGGACGTTGATTTTGGTCAAAGCCAGCACTCGCATCGGTAATATTTTCGCCGCTAAATATCACACTCTTTTTAAAAACTCCCAGACGACCCTCGCCGAACCGAAAGGTATCGGTTCCAGGAGGCGGACTTTCTCCGCTTGAAATCGAGGAGGTCACCGGATCAGCCAAGCGCGATTCTAAGGTCGCGGTTCTGCCAATAATATCTTTAGCACGCGCGGTATCTTGAACGCCGGGTAATTGAACAATGATACGATCGATCCCTTGTTGTTGAATGACAGGTTCTTTAACTGCTAATTCATTCACACGTTTATTAAGTGTGACAATATTTTGCTTTACCGCATTATCCTGAACTTCTTTTAGGGCTGTAGGTTTGAAACGCGCGACTAATTTGGCGCTATCAGACCCCTTTTCAATTTCCCAATCCAGCTCAGGCCTACCCAGAGCGAGATTAGAACGCGCAACATTTGCCTCATCGAGATTGCCAAAACGAATTGAAATGAAATCACCATTACGCTCAATTCCTTGGTGCCGTAGATTTTTATCGCGTAATTGACTACGCACATCGGTTGCTAAAGAAGTTAATTTCTTTTGAACCGCCCCTTGCATATCGACTTGTAGTAAAAAGTAAACGCCGCCTCGTAGATCAAGACCCAAAGGCATTGGTAGCGCATTCATTGCCGTTAACCAATGCGGAGTATTTGACAAAAGATTAAGAGCAATCGTGTAATTGGGATCTGAATGGTCAGTATTTAGTTTTTGTTGAAGAACATCACGGGCGCGCAACTGGATATCGGTGTTATTAAAGCGGACTTTGATCGTACCGACATTGCCTGTTTTTTCAAAAAAAAGTCCGGTTGAATTGATGCTGGCATCGGCCAGTATTTTTTCAATCCGCGTTTGCGTATTTAAATCAATTTTAACCGTTGGTTTGGCAGTTGAAATTTGAACCGCTGGAGCCTCGCCAAAAAAATTTGGCAAAGAATAGAGTGCGCCAATGAGTAGCGCAACTAAAATTACCAGATATTTCCAGAGAGGGTAACGATTCATGATTTAGGGCATTCGCTCGCTACGGATTGATAGCGGGACGATCAATTTTTTAAGTGGATTACCTTGATTAGATAATTTAGTTAAACGCTTTCAGTGTGCCCTTTGGCAATACCGTTGTGATCGCTACTTTTTGCATTTGTACTTCAGTGCCCGCAACAATTTCTACCGTAACATATTGATCTTTAACCGAAGTCACTTTGCCCAATATGCCGCCCGCAGTGATCACTTCATCGCCCGCAGCCAATGCTTCGAGCATCGCACGAGTTTCTTTCTGACGTTTCATTTGTGGGCGAATCATGATGAAATACAAAATACCAAACATCAAAATGAGCGGAATAAAGCTCATTAAGCCACCACTGTCTGCCGCTCCGGCGGCTGCTTGTGCGTATGCATTACTGATAAACATGTAAAGTCTCCAAAACTAAATAAACCACAATTCTAAACTGTGTACCTTATTTGAAGGGAATCGACTGAATTAGTCTTGCCCAGGCTCAACCCCGCGTTGACGATCCCCCTTAAATTGGGCGCAAAAGCTAGAAAAGCTTTGGTTTTTTAGGGATTTACGAATTGAATCCATTAATTCGAGGTAGTAATGCAGGTTATGAATGGTATTCAGCTGCGCCCCTAAGATTTCATTGGCTTTTTGCAAATGATGCAGGTAGGAGCGAGTGAAATTTTGGCAGGTGTAGCAAGTACATTGCATATCGACTGGACGGTCATCGTCGCGGTAGCCAGCATTGCGTAATTTCAGGTCACCAAAGCGGGTGAATAACCAACCATTACGAGCATTGCGTGTGGGCATGACGCAATCAAACATATCGATGCCCATGCTGACTCCTAAAACTAAATCTTCTGGGGTTCCTACCCCCATTAAGTAATGCGGTAGATGCTCGGGAAGTTTTGGTGCTGTATAGGTGAGAATTCGTTCAAATTCGGGCTTGGGCTCTCCAACCGAAAGTCCGCCAATGGCAATACCATCAAAACCTTGCCGCTCGACCTCATGCAAAGATTCGGCGCGTAAGGATTCATACATACCACCCTGAACAATACCAAATAGTGCGTTACCGGTATTTAGTTCTTTAAACCGCTGAATCGATCGTGCCCCCCACCTTAATGACAACTCAAGCGATTGACGCACATTTTTTTCGCTAGTAGCTTGACCATTCATTTCAAAGGGGGTGCATTCATCAAATTGCATAGCAATATCGCTATTCAGTACCGCTTGAATTTCCATCGATACCTCAGGCGACATAAATAACTTATCGCCATTAATAGGCGAAGAGAAAGTAACGCCGTCCTCGGTAATTTTTCTGAGGGCGCCTAAGCTGAAAACCTGAAACCCTCCAGAATCGGTGAGAATGGGTTTATTCCAAGCCATAAAACGATGGAGCCCGCCGTGTTTACGAATTACCTCTAAGCCAGGCCTTAGCCAAAGGTGAAAGGTATTGCCTAAGATAATCTGAGCCCGCATGTCGTGGAGGTCTCGAGGCGTAACTGCCTTGACGGTGCCGTATGTACCGACGGGCATAAAAATAGGAGTCTGAACTTGGCCATGCGGAAGTGTCATTTGCCCTAAGCGAGCCTGGCTATCAGGGTCTTTTGCAATGATCGTAAATTCAAGCGCTTTCATAGGCTCTATTTTCTCAGACAATCTTGAGAATGATTTTTTATGTTTGGCGATTTAAAAACATCGCATCACCATAACTAAAAAATCGATATTGTTTTTCAATCGCATGAGCATAGGCTTGACGAATTAAATCACTTCCCGAAAAAGCGCTGACGAGCATTAATAAAGTCGATTTAGGTAAATGAAAATTGGTAATTAAGCAATCGACTAATTTGAAGGAGTAACCGGGGGTAATAAAAAGATTGGTTTCACCGGTTTTATTGCCGTGGTTTGCATAACTTTCTAGGGTTCTCAGACTAGTAGTTCCCACACAAATAATTCGCCCCCCATTTTTTTTTGTTTCTTGAATCATCTGCAACGTTTCCTCAGGTATGGAATACCATTCGGAATGCATCTGATGCAGACTTAAATCCTCATGTCGGACTGGCGTAAAGGTGCCCGCACCAACATGCAAGGTGACGGTAGCGCGTCGAATCCCTAGCTGCGCTATTTTTTCTAATAAATCTTCATCAAAATGCAAACCTGCAGTGGGCGCAGCAACTGCCCCTGGATTTTTTGCAAGCACTGTTTGGTAACGCGATACATCGATTTGATCAGGCGTGTGTGTAATATAGGGCGGCAGAGGAACTTCGCCATATTGATTTAAAACCTCAGCGATAGTATTGGAGAACTTTAGTAAATAAAAAGAATCCTGACGGCCTTGAACGCTGGCTTTGATATTAAGAGCAGCATCAATAATCAGTTGAGCGCCTATTTGAGGTGATTTTGAAGCTTTAATTTGAGCCAAGGCTTTTTGGTCTTCGGAAACCCGTTCAATTAAGATCTCGACATGCCCGCCCGTTTCTTTTTTTGCGAATAGTCGGGCTGGAATCACGCGAGTGTCATTAAAAATTAATAAATCATTGGCTTTCAGTAATTGCAAAATGTCGGAAAATAAACCGTCTTGGCAAACAATGGCGCCGTTATTTAGGCGAGTTGCTTGTAATAGACGGCTATCGGTTCGCTTGGCCAGTGGGAATTGGGCAATGAGTTCTGTGGGAAGTTTGTAATCAAAGTCAGAGAGTCGCATAGTATTACCATCGATGTCTGTGGATTCTACCTATGAATAAGCGCCAACCAAACGCCCTGCAAAAGATGGGCCTAAATAGCCCAGCTGCGTTGGCTTTGCATTTACCCGTGCGCTATGAGGATGAAACCCAGTTATGGACCATTTCAGATGCCTTAAAGCAGGGTCGGTTTCAAACGGTTCAGACTCAAGGCCTGGTAATTCGGTCTCAAATCGCATTTCGCCCTAAAAGGCAATTGATTGTGACGATTGAGGATGATGGGGCGCAATTGCAGATGCGCTGGCTTCATTTTTACCCCAGCCAGCAAAAGCAAATGGCTGTCGGGGCGCATTTACGGGTTCGAGGGGATATTCGCGATGGGTATGCGGGACCAGAAATGGTTCATCCTAATGTTCGCGCGCTTGAGCCAAACGCCCCCTTACCGAAATCATTAACCCCCGTATATGCCGCTAGCGTGGGTGTAAGTCAGACCGTGATTCGCAAAGCCGTTTCCCTTGCCTTACAAGACTCCAGTATGAAAACCTGGCTTGCAGAAATTCTCCCGCGTCAATTAATACAAACTGCTTTACCGGAAATGGAAGTGATGTCTTTACATGATGCCGTGATGTATTTACATCATCCACCCGCTAATGCGAATACCCAGCAATTACTGGAGAGAACCCATGCCGCTTGGAGACGGGTGCAATTTGAGGAATTATTGGCACAACAAATTTCGTTAAAACGGGCTCACTCCGTCAGAAGGGGACGACGCGCACCGCCATTCAAGAAAAAAAAGACGGCAAGTCAAACAAAACCCTTATCGGAGAAATTGCTGGATTCGCTCCCTTTTGAATTAACTGGCGCACAAAAACGAGTCTGGCAAGAAATCGATGTGGATATGAATCATTCTCACCCCATGAATCGTTTGCTACAAGGTGATGTCGGTAGTGGAAAAACCGTGATTGCCGCATTGGCTGCGGCCAAAGTGATAGACGGCGGTTTTCAGGTTGCGATCATGGCACCAACTGAGATTTTGGCCGAGCAACATTATTTAAAGTTGCGCGAGTGGTTTGAGCCTTTGGGCGTCAAAATGGCTTGGATTGCTGGAAGCCTCAAAGCAAAAGATAAAAAAATGGCACAGGAACAGATCGAGTCGGGAGCAGCGCGATTAATTATTGGTACGCATGCCATTATTCAGGAGGCAGTTCGATTTTCAGGATTAGGCCTGGCAGTAATCGATGAGCAGCATCGTTTTGGTGTGCGACAACGTCTAGAGATTCAGCAACGGGTTGGTTCAGAAACGTTTTATTGCCATCAATTAATGATGACCGCAACGCCAATACCCAGAACTTTGTCGATGACGTATTACGCTGATCTGGATTCATCGGTGATCGATGAATTACCCCCGGGACGTAAACCTATTCAAACCAAAATTGTTAAAGATGCGCGCCGAGCTGAAATTATTGCCGGCTTACGTGATTGGTTAAACCAGGGTCAGCAAGCGTATTGGGTTTGTCCCTTGATTGAGGAATCAGAGGCTTTGCAATTGCAGACTGCGGTGGATAGTCATGCTGAGTTATCTGAAATATTGACGGAATTTAAAGTCGGTTTAATTCATGGTCGCTTAAAAAGTGAGGAAAAAACGCAGTTGATGACTGATTTTAAGGGGGGGCATATTCATTTATTGGTTGCTACTACGGTGATTGAGGTAGGGGTGGACGTGGCCAATGCTTCTTTAATGGTAATAGAACATGCCGAGCGTTTTGGTTATGCTCAAATTCATCAACTGCGGGGGCGTGTAGGGCGAGGCTCGGCTGATTCGGTGTGTATTTTGCTGTACTCAGAACCCCTTTCCTTAGCTGCGAAAGAGAGACTTCAAACCTTGCGCGAGGTGTCCGATGGTTTCGTCATCGCGGAGCGAGATTTGGCATTAAGGGGGCCGGGCGAGTTATTGGGGGCTAAACAGTCGGGCGATACGATGTTGCGTTTTGTTGATTTACAGCGCGACGCCTGGCTAATTGAGGCGGCGCAAACGGTTTCAGAACAACTTTTGGCAGAATATCCCGATCTAGTGCAGGCTCATTTAGCTCGCTGGATTGGATCCCGCACCGAATTTCTAAAGGCTTGATAATTGCGATATGACTCTAACTGAACTTCGTTATATTGTGGCGGTTGCGCGGGAGCGCCATTTTGGGCGAGCCGCTGAAGCTTGCCACGTTTCGCAACCTACCCTTTCGGTTGCGATTAAAAAACTAGAAGAAGAATTAAATACGCAAATTTTTGAAAGAACCAGTTCTGAAGTTGCCTTAACTAACTTGGGCACGATGATTGTGCAACAAGCACAACGCGTTCTTGAGGAAGCCAATTCGTTAAAGCATTTAGCTAAGCATGGGCAAGACCCACTTTCAGGGCCATTACGTTTAGGGGCTATTTATACTGTGGCCCCTTATTTGTTGCCTAGTTTAGTGCGCGCAACCCGCGACACAATGCCTAAAGCCCCTTTATTTTTAGAAGAAAACTTCACAGTTCGATTGATTGAGATGTTGCGTCAAGGCGAGCTCGATTGCGCCATTTTGGCTGATCCATTTCCGAGCACGGGCTTAGATCATGCGGATCTATACGAAGAGCCATTTTTAGTAGCGATTCCGAAAGGACATGCTTGGACTAAACGCAAAACAGTCGGGCAGCAAGAATTAAAAGAGCAGAACACCCTATTGCTGGGGGCAGGGCATTGCTTTCGCGACCATGTGTTAGGGGTTTGTCCTGAGTTAAATCGGTTTGGTTCGGCAATCGGGCTTGGTGAACAGCGCAGTTTCGAAGGCTCATCTTTGGAGACTATTCGCCAAATGGTAGCGGGCGGGATTGGTATTACTGTATTGCCTAGAACTTCAGTGGCCGACCCAAATATCAAAGAAGGTTTGATTGAATATATTCCCTTTGATGATCCGGTGCCTACCCGAAGAATTAGTTTGGTCTGGCGGAAAGGTTATCCTCGAACGGAAGCCATGATGGTAATGGCTAAGACAATTCGCAACTGTTCTTTGCCTGGAACAAAATCCTTATAAAAAACGATTTATTTTCTATGCAAGCTAGATTAGCAATGTACGCAAGATTAATTCGGCTTGATAAGCCAATTGGGACTTTGCTTTTATTGTGGCCTACTTTATGGGCCTTATTTTTAGCGGCGCGAGGTTGGCCTTCCTTCGATATTTTATTTATCTTTTGTTTGGGTACCTTTTTAATGCGGAGTGCCGGTTGTGCCGTGAATGATTATGCCGATCGCGATTTTGATCGCTATGTTTTGCGAACTCAAAATCGCCCTGTAACCAGTGGTGAGGTCAGTAAAAATGAAGCTTTATTGATCGCGTCTGTTTTGGCTTTAGGCTCATTTTTGCTAATTCAACCGCTGAATGCATTAACTAAGCAACTATCTGTTTTTGCAGTCTTTATTGCGGCGATCTATCCGTTTACCAAACGCTTTTTTTCCTTACCTCAAGCGGTTTTAGGAGTGGCATTTGGTTTTGGAATTCCCATGGCCTATGCGGCGATTCAAAATCAAATACCTTTAGAGGCTTGGATTTTATTTTTAGGTAATATTTTTTGGGCTATTGCATACGACACTGCCTATGCCATGGTTGATCGTGAGGATGATATTCGTTTAGGCCTAAAAACATCCGCGATTACTTTTGGGCAATATGATGTGACAGCAATCGCACTGAGTTATGCCATTTTACTGATCACGCAATTATGGGCTGCTTATTTAAGTCAGCTGCACTTTTCCTTTTATGTGGGCTGGATTATGGCTGTATTCTGTTCGATCTATTATCTAAAATTGATTGCAACTCGAACACGCGAAAATTGTTTTCTCGCTTTTCGCCAAAATAATTGGTTGGGCGCGTGTTTATTTTTTGGAATTTATTTTGGCTTAATGCTGAAATAAATAGAGATTAGTTATTTTTTGGATTACCAAATTCTTGACTAATTGCTTGGCTTCGTTTGGCCGCAGAAGCAATCGCTTCCTCTAGAATGGCTTGCCACGATTTCTCTTTTAATACTTGCAATGCTGCTGCAGTGGTGCCTCCTTTTGAGGTTACTTTTTCACGCAGTGCGCTGGCCGAATCGGCAGATTGGTGAGCTAGTAAGGCACCGCCTAATAAAGTTTCGTAGGCAAGCTCTCGGCTAGTTTTTGCATCCAAACCGATTTTTTCACCAGCTGCTTGTAGCGCTTCTAAAAAAGCAAACACATAGGCAGGGCCGCTTCCCGAAAGTGCTGTAATCGCATCGATCTGGTTTTCGTCTTTTACCCAAACCACTTTTCCAACTGAACCGCAAATGGTTTCAGCTACTGTTTTATCCGAGCTGGACACAGATTGATTGGCACATAATCCAGTGATTCCTTTGCTAATTAAAGCGGGAGTATTTGGCATGGCACGAATACAACGTTGGCTTTGTAGCCAAGCGCTCATGCTGCTCAAGTTAATCCCTGCAGCGATGCTGATGAATAGGGATTTGTCTTGACTGGAGTTCGATTTAAATAATTCACCTAGGGCTTGAGCTGCCTGCCTAAAATCTTGTGGTTTGATTGCTAGCATGACTACATCAGTAGCTAATAGTGTTTGTTGCGCTAATTCAAGCGACGAAAAAACAGACAACTTAAAATCGTCTTTTAATTTTGCTGCTGTTTCGGTGTGATTTTCAACGACGCTAATTTGAGAGGCGGCCAGTCCATTTTGAATTAATCCACCAACCAGTGCTCGGCCCATATTGCCGCCGCCAATAAAGCTTATTTTAGAATTTGAAAGGTTGGAGTTGATTGCCATTATTCCGCTATCTTAGCGCGTTGACCAAAGATGGCGCTACCCACCCTGACCATGGTGCTACCTTCGGCAATGGCTGCTTCAAGGTCGTCGGACATCCCAATCGATAAGGTATCAAACGAGTAGTAGCCGGGATGGTTGGATCTAACTTTGAGAATCGCCTCATAACAAGTTCGTAAGCTAGCACAAGCGCTTCGTTGTAATTCAAATGGGGAGACGGGTTCGGGAATTGCCATTAACCCCCTTAATGTTAAGTTTGGCAAGGGTGCAATCGCATCGCAAAGTGCCAGTGCCTCATCGGGAACAACACCGCCTTTACTAGCCTCACCGCTAATATTGACTTGCACCAATACTTGTAAGGGGCCCAAACGACCATTACCCGCTCTTTGCAAGGAAAGCCGTTGTGCGACTTTAAGGCGATCAACGCTTTGCACCCAATCAAAATGCTCAGCAATTTCACTTGTTTTATTACTCTGGATCGGACCGATAAAATGCCACTCCAACCAAGGCCGTAATTTTTCTAAGACTTGAATCTTTTGAATAGCTTCTTGTACATAGTTCTCGCCAAATGCAGTTTGACCGGCATGCATTGCCTCTTCAATCGCATGCGCTGGAAAAGTTTTACTGACAGCAATTAATGCTACCGATTCAGGACCTCGTTGATAGGTTTCTTCAGCAAGCTCGATGCGATGCTTTACTTGTATTAATTGGCTTGTAATTCTGCCCATATCTTTAAATTAGTAAATCATCGATGATTTCAACCCAATGACGCACCGGGTTTTCTTCCTGCTGTAGGTGGGCAATGCAACCCACATTGGCTGAAACAATCGTTTTTGCTGAAACGGTCTCGCAAGTAGCATTCAGATGATTTAGTTTTTGTTGTCGTAACTGTTCAGAGAGGGTGGGTTGGGTAATCGAATACGTTCCTGCAGAGCCACAACAAATATGGCTATCGTTACACAGTCGCACTTGAATTCCAAGATGTTGTAAAACAGTTTCAACTTTGCCGCGAATTTGTTGACCATGCTGTAAGGTACAGGGGGGATGATAGACCACCCCTGATTTTGGGGTATTACCGAATTTTGCAACTAAAGCTGCTTGGTTATCAAACAAAATTTCAGAAAGATCTTTGCAAAGCGCCGAAACTGTTTTGGCTTTTAAAGAGTATTCGGGACAATCTTTTAAAAGATAACCATAGTCTTTGACCATGACGCCACAGCCTGATGCATTCATGACGATAGCCTCTACCCCTGATTCAATATGAGGCCACCACGCATCAATATTTTGTTTTGCGTCGCCTAAGCCGCCCTTTTGATCATTGAGGTGATAGCGTAGGGCACCGCAACAACCTGCTTTAGCGGTCCTAATCACTTGAATTTGAATCGCATCCAGAACGCGGATCGTTGCAGAATTAATATTGGGAAGCATGCCAGGTTGAACACAACCTTCTAACATCAAGACTTTACGTTGATGTGCTTGAGTGGGCTGTAATTTAGTTGGGGCAGCTAGCGGAATTTTTCGTTGAAGTGGGCTTGGTAAGACTGGTCTAGCGATTCGGCCAATGGCCATCGCAGTATTAAAAACAGCAGGACGGGTTAAAGTTTCTTTTAAAAGAAAACGAACCGTACGCTCTGAAATAGACCGCGGAGGCGTTTTTTCTTCGACCCAATGCCTACCAATATCGAGTAATTTGGCGTATTCGACCCCGCTGGGGCAGGTAGTTTCACAATTACGACAAGTGAGGCAACGGTCTAAATGGGAGCGTGTTTTTTCTGATGGAGTCTGGCCTTCAGCTATTTGTTTGATTAAATAGATACGGCCCCGAGGACCATCTAACTCATCACCCAATAATTGGTAGGTGGGACAAGTGGCTGTGCAAAATCCGCAATGCACACATTTTCCGAG
The DNA here is from genome assembly GCA_016462905.1 of Polynucleobacter sp. Taxonomy (GTDB): domain Bacteria; phylum Pseudomonadota; class Gammaproteobacteria; order Burkholderiales; family Burkholderiaceae; genus Polynucleobacter. Next base: position 22,428 of record JAEMSI010000002.1, read on the forward strand.
AATACGTCTTGCTTCAATACCATCGGGGGTATTGATTAAGTGTGGGGCTAGTTTGGTTTCCATAAATCCTACGGTAGGCGACCGGTATTAAATACACCGTGCGGATCAAATGCCTTACGAAGACGCTCTTGAATAATCTCTAAGGGCGCAGTGAGCGGATTGTTTTTGAGTAAGCTAAAGCGTTGCATTGCTAACTTCAAAGGATCGTCGGAGTTCACTCTAAAGCAGGTGGCGTGTCCACCAAACTCTTGAGCTAACTTCATTAGGATTGTATGGGTATGTGAATCGACTGGACCACGCCACCAACGTTGTTGGCCGTGCCACTCAAGACAGATTTGGTTATTTCCATTATTTGGAAAAGCTAATTCAGGGCAGTTGGCTGGTAACGACAGCCTCCATAAGGCTTCCTCGCTAGCGAGATTCTGAAACCAGGGCAAAGTTTGATTACGAATACCCTGCCAAAATAATTTGGCTTCATTAGGCTCTAGTTCCTTAGCATGAATTGCCTCTGAAATCATGGCACCAGCCGATTGAACAGCCGCTTTGGCTCCGCTTAAGCGAAGATTCAATTCGCCTTCACCTTGAGATGCCGGTCCAATCCAGGTGCTGGCATTGATTGGCAGAGGTTTGCCGGCCCATTGATTCAGTAATTGCAGGGCGCGTTCTTGCGTAATACTGCCGCGTAAAGTTTGTTCCGCTGCAGGTTTTGGTAACACCTTGAGTGAAGCTTCTAGCAGTAAACTCAGGGTTCCCATCGAACCTGCCAAGAGTCGCGAGACATCGTATCCCGCCACGTTTTTCATGACTTTGCCACCAAATGAAAGATCTTCTGCAGAACCGCTCATGATGCGGGTGCCTAAAATAAAATGGCTGACTTTGCCGCTACTAATTTGACTGGGGCCCGCTAAACCGGCTGCAATCATGCCACCAAAAGTGCTGTTTGCGTCAAAATGTGGCGGGTCAAACGGAAGCGTTTGATTTTTACTGGCTAGTACGGCTTCAATTTCGCTGAGTGGGGTACCTGCTCGCGCAGTAATTACCAATTCCTCTGCTTGATAATCCAAAATCCCGCTGTAATTTTTGGTTTCTAGAATTGCCGATGGATTTGGGTTTCCATACCAAGCTTTACTTCCACCGCCACGAATCGACAAGGACATTTTTTGTTTGGCGGCGTGCAAAATTTGCTCGCGAAAAGAGGCGATCTGTGCTTCGGGCATGAATTAAAAACGCTCTAATTCGGGATGAGGTAATTTACCGCCACTAATTCGCATCCGGCCATATTCTGCACAGCGGTTTAAGGTTGGGATAGCTTTATCGGGATTCAATAATTTTTTAGGATCAAAAGAGGCTTTTACCCCCCAAAATAAATTTCTTTCTGATTCGCCAAATTGCACGCACATCGAGTTAATTTTTTCAATACCGACCCCATGCTCTCCAGTAATAGTCCCGCCTAATTCAATGCAGGACTCCAAAATATCGGTCCCAAATTCTTCAGCACGATGCCATTCATCGGGATCGGCGCCATTAAATAAAATCAGTGGGTGCATATTGCCGTCACCCGCATGAAAAACATTTAGGCAACCCAATTGGTATTTTTCTTCCATTTGCTTAATGCGTTTTAGCAGCGTGGCAATTTGGCGGCGGGGGATCGTGCCATCCATACAGTAATAATCGGCAGCAATTCGGCCTGCGGCGGGGAATGCATTTTTACGGCCACTCCAAAAACGGAGGCGCTCTGCTTCGTCTTGCGAAACTTGAATGCGGCTAGCACCAGAATTTTGCAGCACCTTTTCCATGCGCTCAATTTCTTCAGCAACTTCTTCTGGTGTGCCATCCGATTCGCATAGCAAGATTGCTTCTGCATCTAAGTCATAGCCGGCATGAACAAATTCATCAACCGCACGTGTCGTTGCTTTATCCATCATTTCAAGGCCAGCAGGAATAATTCCGGCGGCAATAATAGCGGCAACTGCGTTACCACCTTTCTCAATATCGTCAAAACTGGCGATGATCACTCTGGCTAAAGTGGGTTTGGGTATTAATTTCACGGTGATTTCGGTGACGACACCCAGCATGCCTTCGCTACCAATAAAAATTGAAATCAAATCAAGCCCAGGTGAGTCAGGCGATAGTCCGCCAAATTCCACCACCTCACCATTAATTAATACAGCACGAATACGCAATACATTTTGTAGAGTAAGGCCGTATTTAAGGCAGTGAACTCCGCCTGAATTTTCTCCTACATTACCTCCAATCGAGCAGGCGATTTGTGAAGAAGGGTCGGGGGCGTAATACAAGCCGTATTGGGCAACCGCTTCGGAGATGGCCAGATTTCGAACCCCAGGTTGAACAATAGCAGTTCTGCTAAAGGGATCAATCGCAATGATCTTTTTTAATTTGGCAAGTGATAAAACTAAACCATTCGTGATCGGCATTGCGCCACCGGACAGTCCAGTACCGGAGCCGCGCGGGACAATAGGTATCTCTAATTGGTGGCAAATTTTGATGATGGCAATGACCTGTGCTTCATCCTCTGGGAGCGCCACAGCTAGAGGCATGCGTCGGTAAGCGGCCAAACCATCGCACTCGTAAGGGATGGTATCTTCGGGCTCCCATAACAAGGCGTCTTCTGGCAAAACCGGCTTTAAAGCCTTTATAAGGCGGGCTTGTTGCGCTTTGATTGACGCTTTTTCAAGTAGCTCGGAGGGTGGGGAAATGGCATTCATGCTTCCATTTTAGCCATTTACCTATAATTCGTTTATGGGAAATAGACTATCAAAAATTGCCACTCGTACTGGCGATGCGGGAATGACCGGTTTGGGAGATGGCAGCCGAGTTGAAAAAGACCATTTACGCATCTGTGCAATGGGCGATGTAGATGAGCTTAATTCACAAATTGGCGTCTTAATGAACGAGGATTTTCCATCCGCGATTGCCGAAGATCTAAACCAGCTGTTTTTGCGCGTACAACACGATTTATTTGATTTGGGTGGTGAGCTTTGTATACCAAATTACACGCTCTTGAAAATCGAGCAAGTCGAGCAGCTCGATGTTTGGTTAAATCATTACAACGCAACTTTGCCCCCTTTAAAGGAATTTATTCTCCCAGGCGGAACGCGTGCGGCTGCACAAGCGCATGTTTGTAGAACAGTGTGCCGACGCGCAGAGCGATCGATTGTCAAGTTAGGTTGGGTTGAGCCGATTCAAGATTCACCTCGGCAATATGTCAACCGCCTTTCGGATCTTCTGTTCGTGTTAGCGCGTGTTTTAAATCGAAGCGCTGGTGGGGAAGATGTGCTTTGGAAAAATCAAAATAAAGCAGAATAAAAAAACGCTCCATTGGAGCGTTTTTTGCTGAGCCCAGTGAATTTAACTGCCCCTGCGTTTTTGTACCGCTTGCGCTAAACGCTCTAAAACTTTTACTGAGTCATCCCAATCAATGCAAGCATCGGTAATACTCTTGCCGTACTCTAGTTTTTGTGGATCGTCTTTACCAGGGGTAAATTTTTGTGCACCCGCATGCAGATGGCTTTCAATCATCACGCCAAAAATATGTTTTGATCCTGATTCAATTTGTTTGGCGATATCGTCGGCAACTGGAATTTGACGTTCATGTTGCTTGCTCGAATTGGCATGTGACAAATCAACCATCAAACGTGCTGGCATTTTAGAGGCAGCTAATTCAGCACAAGCCTCATTCACAAATTTTGCTTGGTAATTGGGCTCTTTACCGCCGCGTAAGATGACATGGCAGTCTTTGTTGCCCTTGGTCTCAACAATCGCGACCTGACCATTCTTATGAACCGATAAGAAATGATGAGGGCGTTGGGCTGCCTGGATTGCATCCGTCGCAATTTTGATGTTACCGTCTGTGCCATTTTTAAAACCAATCGGCGCCGACAAACCAGAGCTTAATTCACGATGCACTTGACTTTCGGTAGTGCGAGCGCCAATCGCTCCCCATGAAATCAAATCAGCAATGTACTGCGGTGATATCACGTCTAAAAATTCACTACCTGCAGGCATACCCAAGCGATTGATTTCGATGAGCACTTGTCGCGCTAAACGCAAACCTTCTTCAATGCGGAAACTTTCGTCTAAGTAGGGGTCATTAATTAAACCTTTCCAACCCACCGTGGTGCGAGGCTTTTCAAAATAAACCCGCATGACAATTTCAAGCTCAGCAGAAAACCGTTCACGTTGTTCTAGTAGGCGTTTGCAGTATTCAATCCCTGCGCCAGGATCATGAATCGAGCAGGGCCCAATAATGACGAGTAGACGATCATCCTTCCCATGAATTAATTTGCTAATTTTGCGACGCGTATCAACAATTAATTTCTCGGTTGGAGTGCCCGAAATTGGAAAAAAACGAATTAAATGCTCAGGCGGTGGCAAAATCGCAATGCTTTTTACCCGATCATCATCGGTCTCAGAGGTCTTGTCGATATTGGCATACCAACTATCTTGGGGGTTTAGGTGTGAATTACTCATAGACCCTATTCTAAAGCCTTAGCCAAATTAGGGCTAAAGCAAATTGATTTTGAGGTTTATGCAGTCCCGCCAACTGTCATATTTTCGATTCGAAGAGTAGGTTGGCCAACACCAACGGGAACACTTTGGCCTTCCTTGCCACAAATTCCGACGCCATTATCAAGCCGCAAATCATTGCCAATCATGGTGACATCCTTCAGGCACTCTGGGCCATTGCCGATGATGGTTGCCCCTTTAACGGGGTATTGTATTTTGCCGTTTTCAACCCAGTAAGCTTCGGATATAGAAAAAACAAATTTACCGCTCGTAATATCAACTTGACCGCCGCCAAAATTGACAGCATATAAGCCGCGATGGATGCTCTCTACAATTTCCTTCGGATCATGCTGTCCAGACAGCATGTAGGTATTTGTCATACGCGGCAAAGGAAGCGAGGCAAAACTTTCACGACGCCCATTCCCAGTTAATGGCATTTTCATCAGTCGGGCGTTAAGGCTGTCTTGGATATAGCCTTTGAGAATTCCATCTTCGATGAGAGTAGTGCATTGGGTTGGTGTACCCTCATCATCCATATTTAAAGAACCTCTTCTGCCAGATAGGGTTCCATCGTCTACCACTGTAACTCCTTTGGCAGCAACCTTTTCGCCGATGCGTCCAGAAAATGCCGAGGAGCCTTTGCGATTGAAGTCACCCTCAAGTCCATGACCAATTGCTTCATGCAGTAAAACGCCAGGCCACCCCGGACCCATGACTACGGTCATCGCGCCTGCAGGGGCTGGGCGGGAATCTAGATTAACCAGCGCGCTATCGACCGCATCATCAACCCATTGGTTCACCAATTGCTGGGTAAAAAAATGATAGTCTGAGCGAGCGCCACCCCCAGAACTTCCGGATTCTCGCCGACCATTTTGTTCGGCAATGACTTGAATCGAAACTCGCACTAATGGGCGCACATCGGCCGCTAATAAACCATCAGCGCGCGCTACCAAAACAACATCAAATTCACCTGCAAGACTCGCCATGACTTGAATCACTCTGGGATCTCTTGCTTTAGCGCGACGCTCAATGGATTCCAAAAGAGCAATTTTTTCTTTGGGTTTCAATGAATCAAGCGGGCTTTGATCCGCATATAAAAGATTGGCATTGGATTGAATGCGATAAGCGGGCACATGCATTTTTCCGCCTTTGCTACCGATGACACGGGTTGCCCGAGCCGCTTTTTGAAGAGCTTCCATACTAATGACATCAGAGTAGGCAAAAGCAGTTTTATCCCCAGCAATCGCGCGCACCCCAACACCTTGATCAATACTAAAGTTTCCTGATTTGACAATGCCTTCCTCAAGGCTCCAACTTTCACTCCGAGTATGCTCAAAGTAAAGGTCAGCATCATCCAGACGATGCCCATACATTAAGCCAAAAATAGGCAGTAAATCGGATTCTTGTAGACCATTGGGGCTTAATAAAAACGATTTAGCAATTTCCAATGCGCTGTTTTGATCAAGAGCTTTGGGCTGCAATAAATGAAGTGTATCGGGTGCGTTCATGAGGATTTATAACTTACGATGTTGAAGGGCGGGAAGCTTTGAGCGTACCTTGTTTATCTTTTCTTTGCTGAGCGTTCCCGAGATCCAACCAGAACCCTCAGACAATTCTTGAGTAATCTTGCCCCAAGGGTCGATTAGCATCGTTTGACCCCAGGTGCGTCGTTGGTTTTCATGCATACCGCCCTGAGCAGATGCGAGAACATAGCATTGGTTCTCAATGGATCGTGCTCTTAAAAGAATTTCCCAATGCGCCTGTCCTGTTGTGTGTGTAAATGCAGCAGGAATAATTTGACAATCGACCGCTTTTTGCTGTCGATAGAGCTCTGGAAATCGGGCATCGTAACAAATACTGAGGCCAAAACGCCATTCAATGCCATCGATTTCAATTGAAAACTGACTAATTTGTGTGCCCGGTTCTATAGTTTCAGACTCTTCAAAATGTTCATTTTTAGCGTGATAACCAAATAAATGGATTTTGTCGTAGCGAGCAATCACATCCCCCGAAGGATTAAAAACTAAAATAGTATTCAACACTTTTTTTGGATTAGGCGATACCAAAGGCAGGGTTCCGCCAACCAAATAAATTTGATTCTGTTGCGCTATTTCTTGAAGCGCCTCTTGAATCGGCCCTTTACCTAAGGACTCTCGAATGCTAACTTTATCGGTATCTTTTGCGCCCATTAAACAAAAGTATTCAGGCAGAGCAATTACTTTAGCACCGCTTTTGGCTGCTTCACCTACTAAGCGAGCAGCCGTCGCGAGGTTGTCATCCAGTCGCGTGCTGGAAACCATTTGAATCGCCGCTACTAGAAGCTCATTTTTGGATGGCGAAATCATGGGGCTAATTCGAGATTGGCGTCACTACCGCGTTTGGATTGGTAGTGCTGGGCGAAGTTGGATTGGGTGTGGCAGAGTTTGGGGTGTTGTTCGGCTTACCTTGCTCGCGTAACATGCGCTTAGCGCGAATTGAATCGATTACTTTGGGGTCAAGTGGCTGCCCTTTTTGATCAAGCGGGATTACATCGGGCTTATCCCATGAACCTTGAACGAGGTAGTCACTCTGAAGGCTTTTATTCATCTGGCCAGTTACTAAATATTGACCCACTAAAGCACCTAATCCGACAATGGGGTTAACGGCAAAGAGAGCTAAAGCGCCAGCAGTTGCGTCTAGGGTTGGGAAAATCGTAATTCGCAAGTCTTGAGTTTTATTGACGATACTAATTCTTCCTGTCATGTTCACTTTGGCTTGATTTAGATCCATTGTGAATTGATTAGTTCTAGCAATGCCATTTCGGACTTGGAAAGTGGCATCAATTTTATTAAATGGGGTTCCGGGAGTAACTACATTATTTAACGTACCCTGAACATTAAGAGTAGCAAATTTTAATAAACTCTCCAGACTTAAAACGTCTAATAATTTTGCGGCACCAGAGCTCACTTGCAATAGTCTTCCATTCTCCAGATTCATGGTGACATTGCCCGATAGTGTATCGATAATAGGCTCAATCGCAGGGCCTTCCCAATCTAATTTGGCAAGTAATTTGCCCTTCCCGCCTTCAATTTCGTTTGGGTTGCCAAATGCAGTTACAAAGCCACCTAGGTTTTTAATATCGACCGTAGCGTCAATTGAAGTTTGGTCATTATTATTTTGTAAGCCCGCAGTCCAGCGCCCAGTCAGCGAGACATTGCCTTGAGGGTTGTTTAGAACCAAAGAGTCAATCAGGATAAGGTTGCTTGAATTACTGGTTTTAATTGTGATTGCACCTGGTTTGTAATTACCGAAAACTAAATCATCGATGGCGAGGTTCAATTGGGGAATCGATCCGATACTTATTTTTTTGTCGTCTTTAGTAGTAATCGCTGTTGGAGTTGGAGGGGGAACGTGTAGTCGATTTAGTTTGCCGCTTAACTTACCAGGCCCATCTTTGCTCTCTTGCCATTCAAGTTGACCAGCGAGCTGGGGTGAATTCGATTGCAAAGACCAAACCCCATTTTTTTGATTTGCTTTTAGGTTGATATTGATCCATTCCCGATTTAAAGCAGTCAATTGCTTGCTTCGAAATGCAATTGAATCAAGCAATTGATGCTCGTAAGAGGATGAGGATTGAGGATCTTTACGAGCCGGCTGAGCGCTTGAAAATAATTTTCGCCACTCATCAAAATTAAGATTCTCTACATCGATAACAAGCGAAGTTCCAGTGGATGGAGCTAGGGTCGCTGGGGCTCCAATTCCAATCGCCTGAGATAAGCCACTGGCGGTTTTATTGCCTTGTAAAAAAATCAAATCACCGAATTTAGCTGACCAATTGCTTGTTTTCTCTTTAGTTTTAGCATTGACTAGGGCATTTACTTTTAACTGGCCATCCCATTTTTTTCCTTTTATCTTATCTAACGGCTTAGGCAAGGTTGAAATTAAGTTAGCGAGATTGAAATTTAATTGGGCTTCTGCCCCAGTTGGACTTAAAGTTAAATTACCTTGATAACTAAAGCCACCGCTCAATAAATTAACTAGAGCTTTAGATTCTCCTGACTGTTTTTCAGCGAGGTGTTTTTTTAGCGACTGAATATCAACATTGCCCTGTAGCGCAAAGATTTTTTTGTCAACGCTAGATAATTTTTGATTTTGATTAAGCGAAAAAGATCCACCCAGCAGTTCTGCTTGAATTGTTTCAAATTCCGGATTTTTTTCAGTAATTCGAATTTTGCCATTCACTTTTTTGAATGAAGGTAATTCCCCCCAAGTAATTTCGTTATTTTCTAAATGAATCACTGTATTTAATTTGGTGCCGTCACCCCCATCCATAGGAAAGGCTAAATCTAAATCAACTTTGGCATTGCCTTTAGCGCTTAATGAGGTAGCGATGGTTGGTCGTTCTAGCAAAACAGGAGAGGGTTTTAAATAGTCCATCATGTCCTCGATAGGCCCATTTAGGATTCCTTTAATCTGAATTAGCGATTTTTGATTGGTTAAATCAGTAACCGAGGCTTTGATTTGTTTTAATGCTACTTTTTGAAAGTTGGCACTCTCGATATCGACATTAAGTTTGGCTCGATTTAACTGAATACGGCCTTCGAGTTGATTTAATTGAGGCCATTCCCCTAGATTTTTTGCTAGCAGGGGTGCGGGTCGATAGGCTGTTTTTGTAATCGGTAAATTCAGCGTTAAATCACCATCTTTTGGATTAGCAAAGGGCGCTTGATTCGGATCGCCTTGCATATGCAAAACACCATTATTAATATCGCCAGAAACTAGAGCGAATTTGATATAAGCTCGCGCATCGCTATCCATGCCCACCGGTAGATATCGATAGACCTGATTTACTTTGGCGCGCTGGAATTGAATATCCAACTTCATATTATCTTTTTGCTTACCAGCACGTAAATCGTAAGTTGCATTTAGTCCAATCGCTAGATCAGGGTTGCTGAGAGTCATGTCCTTGGCAATAATTTGCCAGTCTTTATTTTTTTTGCTCCAACTAAGACGACCCTTAGCTTGGTCTAATTGCATATGAGGGTCTTCTAAGGCCTCGTCTAAATGAAGTTTTAAATTTTGTGAGTTGATCTGTAGAGAACCCTCTTTTTCATTTGCTTTGACCGAGCCGCTTAAGTTTGAAAAACTATGTAGCGGACCTTTGAGTTCTTTGATACTCAAATTATTAAATTGCGCAGTAATATCAAAAGTAGGGCCGGCGCTATCAAATACTCTATCAACGAGTGGTAATGCGCTGGGCCGTTCAGACCAATTCATCAAAATATTTTCAAAGTCACCTGAAGGGGCGCCCTTTTCGATTAACCCCCTTAATTGGCTTGGAAGTGGAAGATTGATTGCTAATAAGTTGAGTTTATCGAGCGAAATTTTGTTGGCGCTAAATGTAAAAAAATCTAAATCGCCAGGCTTGCTTGGTGATTTCCAACTAAATGACATTGGATTAAATTGATTGAGCGGCGTTTGTTGCGTTCCTCGGTCCTCACGCCATGCCAATTTTTGTATGGTCACAGAATAGGTATTCGCATCAGTCGATTGCGCGACTTCGGTTTCAATGCGCCCAAATGCAATCAGTGGCTTATCTTTTTTTAATTGAATACGCGGTGCTTCAATGGCTAAATTAAATGAACCACCGTCGGGCATGCCACGATTGAAACTCATTTTTCCATCAGAAGAGAGTAGACCGCTTAATTCATAAATGGGTAAAACAAAATCACGCGCTATTTTTTCTAAATGGATACCATCTGCTTTCCAAATAAAATCGCCAATCCAATCCCTCCAATTACCAGGCTGCCCGCGCCAAAAATGGACAAAGTCTCCTTCCAAATGAATGGTTTGAGCATTCCAAGGGGAATCCATATCGAGATTGGCTAAATGGGATCGAAAGCCATTAGCAAGACTGATGTTTTTAATCAAAACGGTTTGGGGCATCTTCTTATTAAAATCATCTTGCCAAACAAGGCTTGTATTTTTGGCAACTATTTTGTCTTGCCTAAACAACCAATTTTCTGCTGAAAAATCGTTTGAGGATGCGCCAATCGGAAAGCCGGCGATCGATACTTGGCCCGAGCGATCTCTTAAACCGACGATACTGGCATCGATCAGTTGGATCTCATGAAAATGGGGCGCAAAGTAATAAAGACTTAGCCAACCTAGTTCAGCACGAATTTCCGCAATATTGAGCAGACTTAGTTTTTCCTGAGCTGTAGTAAAACGAACCCCCTTTATTTCAATAATGGGTCGTAGGGTGCCCCAAGTAACGCGTAAGTCATCGATTTGAACTTCTACGCCCAATTTTGTTTGGATGAGCTGCTGAATTCTTTCTTTGGAGGTGTCAATTTGGGGCCAAAGCCAAAAACGGATCAAAACATGGCCTGCAATAATCAGAATGAGGGTAAAACTCAAGCCAAGGGCGATTCGCTTACGCCATGGGGCCCAGGAGAATTTTGTAAGCCCCCTAAAGAGTGCGTTTCCAAGGCGGATAAAGGGATTTTTGAACACCATCTTCCTATTATCCGATACCGAGATTCAGTTTGTTTTATTCACCGATTAATATGGGGTATGAGCACTTTTGAGTCGCAACTGTCTTTTCTTCGGCAAAACTCCCTATATGCCGATCGTTGGTTAAGCGCAAAGCCTGAATGGCTTGCTTGGCTTAGAGAATCCGCCGCCCTAGAAATAAGCACAGACCGTATCGACGATCTGCTGAGTGGGGCGGCAAACTTAGCTCGGAATGAGCTAGCAACCGAGGCTGAATTCATGGCGGCTCTGCGGATGGCGCGTCAACGCATGATGTTGTGGATTGGCTTGCGCGATTTAAATGGACTGGCTTCATTAACCGAGGTGACTCATGCGCTCAGTTACTTTGCAGAGCGAACCATTGCGATTTCGATCCACTTCATTCAAGTTGATTTACAAAAAAGATTTGGTTTGCCTTGGGGGAAATTGACTAATCAATTTTTGCCTTTGATGGTCGTGGGTATGGGTAAGTTGGGCGGTAAAGAGTTAAATCTTTCATCCGATATTGATTTAATTTTTTTATATGAAGAAGAGGGCGATACCCAGGGAGGTGAAATATCCCTCTCAAATCATGAATGGTTTACAAGAATGGGGAAGCGATTAATTAAAATCTTGTCCGTAAACGATGAGGGCGGTTTTGTTTTTCGTGTCGATATGCGCTTAAGACCCAATGGTGATTCTGGACCATTGGCGTGTAGTTTGGAGATGCTAGAAGAGTATTTGTTAGTTCAGGGGCGAGAATGGGAGCGCTATGCTTGGATTAAAGGCCGTTTAGTTTTCCCAAGTATTGAATTTCCAGAATTTACGCGTTGTGAAAAAAGCTTAGATCAACTAATTCGCCCTTTTGTCTATCGGCGGCATTTAGATTATGGCGTTGTAGCCGCGATTCGCGAATTGCATTCACAAATTCAAGCCGAGGCATTTAAACGTACCGGCAATCATTCAGGTAGATCGGTCGACATTAAATTGGGTCGAGGGGGAATTCGTGAAATTGAATTTTTAGCGCAGATGTTTCAATTAATTCGGGGCGGGCCTAATCCGCGTTTGCGCCTTCGTCCCACCTTACAAGTTTTAGAACTTTTAAAGCAAATTCATTTGCTCCCGCCTGAAGAAGTGGATCAATTATCGGAGGCGTATCAATTTTTAAGGCGCCTAGAGCATCGGATTCAAATATGGGAGGATCAGCAAACACATTATTTACCTGAAAGTGAGTCTGCCCAATTGCGCTTGGCTGAGGCAATGGCTGGGCCTGGATTGAAAACTTCAAGAGAGTTATTTATAAATGAGTTAAGTCGCCATCAAAATCAAGTCGCGAATTTGTTTGAGAAGGCATTTGTTTTGGATCAGAGCGCTCGTTTGGAAATGGGTGAGGACGTTTTCAATTGGACCCCTGACTCAAATTTGTTTCCGAAGACTGCTGCTAGGTGGGGCGCTTGGTTAAATAGTGGACGTCAAAAAGCACTTCCAGAAAAAAGCCGTCAAACTATATTTGGGCTGATTAAAAAAGCCTCTAAAGACTTGGTTTCTTGCCCCGCAAGCGAGGCTGATCTGACTTTAGTTCGCTTTTTAGATTTATTAGAAGCCATCGCACGGCGTGGTGCTTACTTGTCGATCTTGTCTGAATATGCGAATGCATTAAAGAATGTTTTGGATTTGTTGCGCGCTTCCCAGTGGGGCGCATACTATTTAATTCGTCACCCGCATTTGTTAGATGATTTATTGAGCGCACAGACGGAGGCTGATTTAATTCAAAACCCGACTGAATATTGGAAAACAGTAAAAACCGAGCTTGATTTACGTTTGGACGATGCATTGGCGGACGATGCTTCACCAGACCACGCCATGGATATATTACGGGTTACTCATCATACCGAGACTTTCATTACCCTACTGGCCGATTTGGGGATTGGGGTACAGCATAGATTATCGGTTGAAAAGGTCAGCGATCGACTCTCGGCTCTAGCCGATTTAATTGTAGAGGCTAGCTTCGAGCGGGTTTGGCCAGGAGTTGCAAAAAAAATAAATCGTAATCCTAATTTCTCGGAAATTCCATTCGCTGTCATTTCTTATGGAAAACTCGGCGGTAAAGAGTTGGGTTACGCATCTGATTTAGATTTAGTTTTTTTATATGATGCCGCTGCGAATGATTTAGCAGCCCAAGAAATTTATTCTTTGCTGGCAAAAAGAATGATTAACTGGCTGACCACCTTAACACCTGCAGGCAATCTATTTGAAATTGATACGCGTCTGCGACCGAATGGTTTAGCGGGCTTTTTGGTAACGAGTGTGGATGCATTTCGTAAATATCAATTACGTGAGGGCGATAATGCCGCATGGGTTTGGGAGCATCAGGCTTTGACGCGAGCCCGCTTTACTGCCGGCAATGCCCAAATTGGAGAACGCTTCGAACAGATCCGTGCCGAAGTTATTTCACAGGAGCGCGATCCCAATGCATTACGACAAGATATTTTGGAGATGCGTCGTAAAGTTTACTTAGGCCACCCCAATAACAGCAATCAATTTGATTTGAAACACGATTTAGGGGGCATGGTCGATATCGAGTTTATGGTGCAATTTTTAGTCCTAGCCTATTCCAGAAAATACCCTGATCTATTGGCAAACGTTGGCAATATTGCTTTATTAATGATTGCAGCTCAGCATTGCTTAATTGCAAAAGATCAAGCTGAGGCGGTTGCTAATGCATACCGCCTGTTTCGATCTCATCAGCATCGATTACGTTTAGAAGGAGCCGATAAAACTCGGATTGATTTAAGTGAATACCTTGATATTCATGAGGCTAAATTACAGGTCTCTCACTTATGGCTTGAGATCTTTGGGGAATTTGCTTCAATTGCTTCCTAGCAATTCACGGGCATGCCGTCGGGTTGTGTCGGTAATGGTTGCCCCGCCGAGCATGCGAGCAATTTCTTCTACGCGGTCGGCTCGCGAGAGTGGTAAAACTTGAGAGATCGTTTTTCTTTCCTTGTCTATTTTGCTGACTTTAAAGTGATGATTTCCTTGTGACGCTACTTGCGGCAAATGAGTAACACAGAGAATTTGATGAGACTGTCCCAATTGCGCTAATAATTTACCCACCGTTTCTGCAACTGCACCGCCGATACCCGCATCGACTTCATCGAAAATTAAAGTCGGAGTAAAACTGGCTTTGCTGGTAATGACGCTAATTGCTAAGCTAATTCTGGCTAATTCACCACCGGAGGCAACCTTAGCAAGCGGTCTTGGTGTACTACCGGAATGAGCAGCAATTAAGAATTCAATCTGCTCAAGACCATAAGAGCCGCCTTCGGCTAGTGGATTTAGAGCAATTTTGAGTTGACCGCCCTTCATGGATAGATTTTGCATGGCGGCGGTCACTTCGTTCTCTAATTTTTCCGCAGCCTGCTGACGTTTTTTTGAAAGCGACTGCGCCTCTTTCAAATACGCCACTTCAGATTGATCGACTTGTTCGCGCAGTGCATCAATATTTTCTGCCGCCTGAATCGCTTTTAGTTGATCCTTGGTGTCTTCCCAGAGTAGATTAAGCTCTTCGGGTCGAACTTTATATTTCCTTGCGCTCGAATGCAGTGCTTGCATACGCGCTTCAATTTCACCGAGTCGATCCGGATCTAAATCCAATTTTTGTAGATAGCGATTCAAACTATGAATCAGTTCTTCGATTTGAATTTCTGCTGTATGAATATCATCGGCAACGGTTTGAAGACTTTGATCGTGTTTGGCTAAAGCACTCATTTCACTTGCCAATTGACTGAGTGTCGAGTGAATTGAGGTTTCTGATTCGCTCAGCAGATCTAGCGTTGTTTGGCAACCACCAATTAACTTGGCCGCATTGGCTAAGCGCGCATGATCAATTTGGATCAAGGCCCATTCATCGGGCAGCGGGGCTAATTGATCGAGTTCCTCGAGTTGCCATTGAATACGTTCTTGTTCCCGCTGAATATCTTTTCCTGCATTTTCGGCTTGCATCAAACGTCGCCGTGATTCACTAAGACGTTTAAAGGCTTGATTCACTTCCTCAACCTGGGGGCTGAGACCCGCATGGCGATCTAGCAAATCACGTTGCGCCCCCGATTTTAGAAGCAATTGATGCGCATGTTGACCGTGGATATCGACCAAACGATTGCCGGCATCGCGAAGTTGATTGAGTGATGCCGCACTACCATTGATAAATGCTCGACTTCTACCATTACTTTCAATAATTCGTTTTAACAAAAGGGTTGACCCATCATCTTCTGGTGTTAGACCTTGATTTTCTAACCAGTCAGCGATCACTTTTTTTTGTAAATCGTCGATATGAAAAATGGCAGTAATTTCAGCGCGACTACACGTTTCGCGAATTTGGCTGCTATCGGCCCTTTCGCCTAGCGCTAATCCAAGAGCATCTAAGAGAATCGATTTGCCAGCACCCGTCTCACCGGTGAGAACGGTAAATCCTTCGGATAAATCTAATTCGAGATGATCAACAATAACAAAATCGCGCAGGGCGAGAGATTGAAGCATGGCAAACGTTGTAATTAAATGATTGAAGGGTATTCGTTCCAGTGCAACTTTTCTCTGAGCGCTTGGTAGTCGCTATGACCCTTTGGGTGTAAGAAGGTGACTGATTTGTTTGAAAGCTGGACATCGATACGATCGCCAATCGCCAGTTTGGTTGAGGATTGCATGTCAAAGTTAACGATCACCTCTCGACCACCCGTAATTTCAATTTGAATCGAAAAGTCTTGAGCAAGCACAATCGGTCTATTGGATAGCGCGTGGGGGGCGATTGGTACCATCACGATACCGCTCACGCGAGGATGCAATATTGGCCCACCAGCTGACATAGCATATGCAGTTGAGCCCGTGGGGGTAGCTACGATTAATCCATCTGAGCGCTGGTTATACATAAAAGTGCCATTAACTCTGACGCAAAGTTCGACCATTCCCGAAAGTCCCGAGCGGTTGACCACCACATCATTTAACGCCAAACCCCGATGAATTTCTTGATCCTTTCTTGTAATCGAGGCCTGTAATAAGGTGCGTGGATCCGCCTCGTATTGACCTTGAATCATGTCGGGCAGAACATGCTGAATTTCATTAAATGGGATATCGGTTATGTATCCTAATCTGCCAAGATTAATTCCTACTAGCGGGACATGACTGCCGGCCAATTGCCTACCAATCCCCAGCATGGTGCCGTCACCACCTAAAACAATGGCTAAATCTACCTCAGTTGAAAATTGCTCGATTTTTAGCTTGGAAAGGCCTTTAATCTCGTAGTGAGACGCCGTGCTGTCCTCTAAATAGACCTCGCACCCCAGTTTTGCGAGTAAATCAGCCAATTCTTGGATATGACCGCCCATACTATCGTCTTGGTGTTTGCCAATCAGGGCAATTCGCCGAAAAGGCCCTTGTGGCTCTATGGAAGGCTGGTTAGAAGTGCTCAACATACACTGATTAAACCATAGGCATAAAATGATGCACAACATGGACAATCGCGCAAAAGTACTTCTTAAAACTCTCATCGAGCGCTATATCGAGGAGGGGCAGCCCGTCGGCTCAAGAACTTTATCGCGTTATTCAGGCTTGGATCTATCGGCCGCAACGATTCGTAATGTCATGTCCGATCTGGAAGAATTGGGTTTCGTAACTAGCCCCCATACTTCGGCAGGCAGAATTCCAACACCCCGAGGCTACCGTCTTTTTGTCGATACGATGCTCACGATTCGGCCGCTTGAGGAAATTGCCTCGCGTCAAGCGGAGCAAAGTTTATTCCCCGATTCGCCGCAGCGGGTTTTAAATTCAGCCGCTCAGCTGTTATCGAATTTGACGCATTTTGCAGGTGTAGTAATGACCCCTAAGCGCTCCCAAGTTTTTAAGCACATTGAGTTCTTACGTTTGGGTGAGCGCAAGATTCTTTTAATTATGGTGACTCCTGCGGGAGATGTGCAAAACCGTATTTTGCCGAGCAATCAGGATTACTCACCAAGCCAATTGATTGAAGCAAGCAATTACATCAACGCCAATTTTGCAGGCAAGAGTTTTGCTGAGGTGCGAACTCGCTTAAGAGCTGAGTTAGACCATTTGCGTGCGGATATTTCAGGTTTAATGACGCTAGCGATTGAGTCGGGGGTTGCTGATCCTTATTCTGATCAAGGTCAAGTCTTTGTTTCTGGCGAAAGGCATTTGCTCGATATGGGCGAATTAACTTCCAATTTAAGCAAGCTGAGAAAAATGTTCGATATGTTGGAGCAAAAATCATTTTTAATGCAATTGTTGGATGTTTCCAGTCATGCCGATGGAGTGCAGATATTTATTGGCGGCGAAAGTGAAGTTTTACCGTATGAGGATTTTGCAGTGATTAGTGCACCGTACAGCGTTGATGGAACCATCGTCGGTACTTTAGGGGTAATTGGGCCTACCCGCATGGCGTATGACCGAGTCATCCCGATTGTTGATATTACGTCTAAGCTCTTAAGTGGCGCCTTAAGTGGCATCCCCGATCAAGTGGGCAATCCCCATCAGGGATAATGTGCTACTTTTTTAAATTCGATTACTTCCTTGAATACTCCTACCAATCAAAGCAAGGGTTTTATTTCTAGCCCACACCTTCAGTTAGCGAAGACTGGGGTATTGCTATTGAATTTGGGCACTCCCGATGCCCCAACTAAAGTAGCAGTAAGAAATTATTTACGTGAATTTTTATCAGACCCGAGGGTGGTTGAGATTCCACGCCTGATTTGGTGGTTTATTTTGCACGGCATTATTTTGCCGATTCGAAGCGGCGCGTCAGCTAAAAAATACGCATCGATTTGGTTGGACGATCTTGGCTCGCCTTTATTGCATTATTCCCAGTTACAGGCAAAGGCATTAGGAAGTTACTTTCAAAATCAGGATAAATCTTATCTAGTGGCTTTAGCGATGCGTTACGGAAAACCAGCGATCGCCGATGTTTTAGAAACGTTTAAGGCATCTGGAGTAGAGCGACTTTTAGTGCTTCCTTTATATCCACAATATTCCGCCACCACCACTGCATCCAGTTTTGATGAAGTATTTCGTGTCTTAAGCACTTGGCGAAACCAACCCGAATTAAGACTGATTAAACATTACCACGATGATCCTGCTTATATTCAGGCCCTTGCGCAAAAGATTCGGTCGTTTTGGCAAGAACAGGGCAAACCCAATTTTGCAGCTGGCGCTCGCTTGGTGATGAGTTTTCATGGATTACCAAAACGAAACTTGATGCTCGGTGACCCTTATCATTGTGAGTGTCTTAAAACCGGCAGATTGCTTGCCGAAGCTTTGGAATTGGGCCTAAATGATTATGTGGTGACATTTCAATCCCGCTTTGGACGCGCTGAATGGTTAAAGCCTTATACGGCACTCACTTTAGAGGAGTTGGCAAAAGCGAAGTGCCCCCAAGTGGATATTGTTTGCCCCGGATTTCCTGCGGATTGCTTGGAAACCTTAGAGGAAATTGCAATTGAGGGACAGGAAATTTTTCATGAGCATGGAGGCGGTGAATACCGTTATATTCCTTGTTTGAATGGGGACCCTATTTGGATTAGCGCGTTAGCTTCGATCGCCGAAAAAAATATGTTGGGCTGGCCTTTAAAACTGGAGTCACATGAGGTATTGCAAGAACGAGAAAAAAGAGCTCAGTCTTTGATTGACTCAGGGCGGGCTTGAAAATCGCAATCCCACCCCAATATCTAACTTATCCATTTTATTAATTGAGTAGGGCTTATGACATCAGATCCATCGCAATCCGAAAATCAATCTATCAATGAAAATCCCCAAGGCTCAGCGGATACGCCATCAAGCTCAGTCGAGTTAAGCATTGAGCAGCAATTGGCTGTGGCTCAGACCAAGATTGCAGAAATGCAGGATCAGTTTTTGAGAGCCAAGGCGGAGGGAGAAAATATTCGGCGACGCGCTAGCGACGATATTGCTAAAGCACATAAGTTTGCAATTGAAGGCTTTGCCGAGCACTTAATCCCAGTAGCCGATAGTTTGTATGCTGCTTTGGCGGTTGAGGTTGCTGATTCCGCTGCGCTGAAAGAGGGTCTCGAAATTACCTTGAAGCAATTAATTTCAGCCTTTGATAAGGGGCGTTTAATCGAAGTGAATCCGAGTGCTGGAGATAAATTTGATCCTCATGCACACCAAGCTATCTCGATGGTAGCTTCAGATCAAGAGCCCAATACGGTAGTTAGTGTTTTGCAACGCGGTTATTTAATTTCAGACCGAGTTTTGCGACCTGCTTTGGTGACGGTCAGCCAAGCTAAATAAAATTTGTTGTATTTCAAGGGCTTGCAACCCTTGAAAAAGGGGATTTCAACCCCATCTTCTAAGTATTCAACGCTTATATTGGAGTCATTATGGGAAAGATTATTGGTATTGACCTTGGAACCACCAACTCATGTGTGTCAGTGATTGAGGGCGGGTCGCCTAAGGTAATTGAAAATGCAGAGGGCGGTAGAACCACCCCTTCGATCATCGCCTATATGGAAGATGGCGAAATTCTGGTCGGCGCACCTGCAAAACGTCAGTCAGTTACAAACCCAAAAAATACGATTTACGCTGTAAAGCGTTTAATGGGGCGGAAGTTTACTGATGCAGAGGTGCAAAAGGATATTAGCCTCATGCCCTATGGAATCGCACAGGCCGACAATGGGGATGCTTGGGTTGAGGTACGTGGCAAAAAGATGGCACCACAACAGGTGTCCGCTGAAATCTTGCGCAAAATGAAAAAAACTGCGGAAGATTATTTGGGCGAAGAAGTGACTGAAGCCGTGATTACGGTTCCAGCCTACTTTAATGACAGCCAGCGTCAGGCCACCAAAGATGCTGGTCGCATTGCTGGACTCGATGTAAAACGGATTATTAACGAGCCTACCGCAGCCGCTTTGGCTTTTGGTTTAGACAAGCAAGAAAAAATTGATCGAAAAATTGCGGTATACGACCTTGGCGGCGGAACTTTTGATGTTTCGATTATCGAGATAGCCAATGTGGATGGTGAAAAGCAATTTGAAGTGTTGTCGACCAATGGCGATACTTTCTTGGGCGGTGAAGATTTTGATCAACGGATTATCGATTGGATCATTGCTGAATTTAAGAAAGAGCAAGGGGTTGATTTAAGTAAAGACGTATTAGCTTTGCAACGCCTAAAAGATGCGGCTGAAAAAGCGAAAATTGAACTCTCATCCGCTCAGCAAACCGAAATTAATTTGCCTTACGTGACTGCTGATGCAAGTGGGCCAAAGCATTTAAATCTCAAGTTAACTCGTTCCAAGTTCGAGTCTTTGGTTGAGGAGTTGATCGAGCGTACGATGGGTCCATGCCAAATGGCCATGAAAGATGCCGGTGTTAGTGCTGCGGATATCCATGATGTGATTTTGGTTGGCGGACAAACCCGCATGCCAAAAGTACAGGACAAAGTTAAGGATATTTTCGGCAAGGAGCCTCGTAAAGATGTGAACCCGGATGAGGCTGTAGCTGTTGGCGCAGCGATTCAAGGCTCGGTATTGTCTGGTGATCGTAAGGATGTCTTGTTGTTGGATGTAACACCCTTGTCTTTAGGTATTGAAACCTTAGGCGGGATTATGACTAAGATGATTCAGAAGAACACCACGATTCCAACCAAGTATTCACAAGTCTTTTCAACGGCTGAAGACAATCAACCTGCGGTGACGATTAAATGCTTTCAAGGTGAGCGTGAAATGGCCAGCGCTAATAAATTGCTGGGCGAATTTAATTTAGAGGGAATTCCGCCTTCAGCGCGCGGCTTGCCGCAGATTGAAGTGACCTTTGATATTGATGCTAATGGTATCTTGCATGTCACCGCAAAAGACAAAGCATCAGGCAAAGAAAACAAGATTACGATTAAAGCCAATTCAGGTTTATCTGAAGCAGAAATTCAGAGTATGGTGAAAGACGCCGAAGCGAATGCTGCTGAAGATCGTAAATTAGTTGAGTTGGTCGCCTCAAAAAATACCGCTGATGCATTAGTGCATTCAACTAAAAAGGCTTTAGATGAGCATGGCGCCAGTCTTGAAGCCAGCGAAAAATCAGCGATTGAATCCGCTCTTAAAGATTTAGATGAGGCAGTCAAGGGAAGCGATAAGGCTGATATTGACGCGAAGACGGAAGTTCTCGCTAAGGTAAGCCAGAAATTGGGAGAAAAAGTGTACGCCCAACAACAGGCCGCTGCTGCTAGCGGAACACCTGAGGGTAATGCTGCTGCAGATGCCTCTGCCAGTGCTGCTGGGCCGAAAGAAGCCGAGGTAGTTGATGGCGACTTCAAAGAGGTCAATGATAAGAAGTAAAGTATAGGTTTAATTTAATGAGCAAAGTCGGCCTAGCGCCGACTTCTCATTTTTATCAGTAAGACAAAAGGAATGCGTTGTGGCGACAGGTAAACGAGATTTTTACGAAATACTTGGTGTGGCGAAAAATGCCAGCGAAGAGGATTTAAAAAAAGCCTATCGTAAGTTGGCGATGAAGTATCACCCTGATCGTAATCCCGATAACCCTCAGGCCGAGGCTAGTTTTAAAGAAGCTAAAGAAGCTTATGAGACTCTATCCGACCCACAAAAACGAGGCGCTTATGATCAGTTTGGTCATGCTGGTGTTGATCCTAGCATGGGCGGGTTTGGAGGCGCTGGCGCAGGAGCAGCGGGTGGTTTTGCCGATGCTTTTGGGGACATTTTCGGTGATATCTTTGGTCAGGGCGGAAGAGCTGCTGGACCCCAAGTTTATAAAGGCGCCGACCTGCGTTACAACATGGAAATTACCCTTGAGCAAGCTGCTGAGGGGTACACCACACAAATTCGGGTGCCCAGTTGGAGTAATTGCAAAGCGTGTAATGGAAGTGGCGCTGAAGCGGGTAGCAAGGTTGAAAATTGCCCCACCTGTGATGGTCGCGGACAGGTTCGAGTGGCTCAAGGGTTTTTCTCAATGCAACAAACTTGCCCTAAATGTCGTGGAACTGGCAAATATATTCCCAAGCCATGCAAACAGTGTCATGGCGATGGAAAAATAAAAGAACAAAAAACCTTAGAGATTAAGATTCCAGCCGGTATTGACGATGGCATGCGGGTTCGTTCGGTAGGGAATGGAGAGCCTGGGATTAACGGCGGCCCTGCTGGCGACTTATACGTTGAAGTGCGCGTTAAACCACACCCTGTTTTCGAAAGAGATGGGGGGGATTTACACGTTCAAATGCCGATATCGATTGCCGCCGCTACTTTGGGCGGAGAGATTGAAGTGCCGACCTTAACTGGTCGAGTTGCTTTGACTATTCCAGAGGGAACTCAAACTGGAAAAACCTTCCGTTTGCGCAGCAAGGGGATTAAAGGTTTGCGCTCTAGTTTATTGGGCGATCTTTATGTCCATGTTTTATTGGAAACACCAGTTAAATTATCGGATCAACAAAAAAATCTCTTAAAAGAGTTTGAAGCTTCTTTACGCGCTGGTGGCGATAAACACAGCCCTCAACAAAAGGGATGGCTAGATCGGATGAAAAGTTTTTTTAGTTAAAGGTTTTAACTTGCGAAACTGTGCTCTGGCCCAGGAAATTTTCCTGATTTAACCTCGCGAACAAATGCTTTAATTGCACCTTCAATCGAGTTTGCTTCTGCCATAAAGTTTTTTACAAATTTTGCTGGTTTGCCTAAGTTTAGGCCCAGCATATCTTGCAGAACTAAGACTTGACCAGAGCAATCGGGACCAGCCCCAATACCGATAGTAGGGATTGATATTGAATGGCTTATTTTGGCCCCAAGACTCGATGGGATTGCCTCTAGAACTAGCATTTGCGCGCCTGCCTCAGCGCACATTTGCGCTTGTTCCAACATATGCGTAGCGGCATCGCGGGACTTTCCTTGAACTTTGTAGCCACCTAGAAGGTGCACCGATTGGGGAAGTAAGCCAAGATGAGCGCACACGGGAACACTCCGCTCAACCAAGTATCGAATCGTTTCAACTTGCCAATTTCCACCGCCCTCAAGCTTCACCATATCGGCACCAGCCCGCATCAGAAGGGCGGATGACTCTAGGGCTTGAACGGGGTCGCCATAGCTGGCAAACGGCAAATCAGCAATTAAAAAAGCATGCTGATTCACCCGTGAAACGCACCCTGTGTGATAGGCCATATCTTCAATACGGACTGGAGTTGTGCTGCTGTGTCCTTGAATTACATTACCCAAGGAGTCGCCGATCAAAATGACATCAACGCCACAATAATTTAAAAGTGCTGACATGGTTGAATCATAGGCAGTTAGTACAGCAATTTTTTCCCCTTCAGCATGCATTGCTAAAAGCTTGGTAATCGAAAGGGGTTTTTCAGTTTGCAGATAACTCATGGGAAGAGTTTAATGAATTAATGAATCTGCTGACCACAATCGCAATTTTTGCAGGTTAAACGGGAAATTCGTTGGTGAGCTACTTTGGGCAGAAAATCTTTTAATTGCCCCACTTCTGGCCAAAAGAAATTGGGTTCAATTTCCAATAAGGGGAGTAAAACAAAGGATCTTTCTGTAATGCGGGGGTGCGGAAGGGTTAGATCAGTTTGATTTTGCTCAAATCCTTCATAAAATAAAATATCGATATCCAGGGTTCGTGGCGCATTGGTATAGGGACGTTCTCTACCAAACTGATGCTCAATCGATTGGCAAACATAAAGCAGGCCATAAGGATCTAGATCGGTCTCGATGCGGATTACCGAATTAATGTAGTCACCACCTATTGCGTCGATAGGGGCACTTTGATAGAAACAACTTTTATTAATAATTTGTACTTCAGTGCGTTGGGCTAGACAAACAATGGCGTCAGTAATAATCTGGCGAGCATCGCCTAAATTGCCACCAAACCCAATAAATGAAAAAGCCATGTGCGCCTCTAAATAAATAGCATTTACTTTACTGAAAAAACCTTAGGTCTGCTTGGGGTCCCGATGGCCTTGGCTTACGGGCGTGGTTTCTGAGTCGAATGGGCTTGCGGCACCTGAATCATTAGGACTGGTTTTTTTACTGGGGCGTTTGCGTCTGCGTCGCGCAGTACTTTTATTTTCAGAGGACAGCGCTTCTGGTTTGGTATTCGATGCCTCCTTGGCTTGAGCCATCAGTTCACTTTGCTCATCCGGGCTAGAGCTAATAAATGAAGTCCACCATTGTGCTAAATTCGCAGGACATCCTCCCACATGACTTGGCAAAGAGCTGCGGAGTAACATAAAGTCGTAACCTGCTCGAAAGCGGGGAATTTCAAGCAGTCGATACGGATACCGCCCTACGCGTTTATCAAAACGGGGTTGCATGGTCCAAATATCACGCATATCGCCTTCATGACGCCGTTGAATCACAATCCCGTTACTTTGCTGACTCACCGTTTCATCCATTGCCGCATGGAGCGCTGGCAATTTTGGCATTCCTTGACTTTGAAAAAAGTCCCAATGTTTTACGAGTTCTGGCCACAAGAGAGCGGCGAATAAGAATCCAGGGGAAACTGATTTACCGGTTTGAATGCGCTCATCGGTATTGAGTAATGCCTGTTTTACAAAAGCACTTCCTTCGCCTGCATCCAGTACTTTATCGAGAAGAGGCAGTAGACCATGGTGTAAGCCGGCTTCGCGTAAACCTTGAATAGCGCTCCACGCATAACCAGACATGAGTAATTTTAAAATTTCATCAAATAGCCGCGCACTAGGAACATCATGGATCAGATCGGCTAATTCAGCGATGGGTTGGCGAGTGCCTTTGTCAATTTCGAAGCCAGTTTTAGCAGCGAAACGAATCGCACGGAGCATTCGGATGGGATCTTCGCGGTAGCGTTTAGAGGCATCGCCAATCATGCGAATGGTTTTTGCGCCAATATCATTCATTCCGCCGTGATAATCGAGCACGGTTTCAGTCGCGGGGTCGTAATACATCGCGTTAATGGTGAAATCCCGCCGTGCTGCATCTTCCGCATGAGTACCCCAGACGTTGTCTCGTAAGATACGGCCACTTTCTGCAACATGTTCGCCAACACTTTCTAATACTGCTCTAAATGTCGACACTTCGATGATTTCGGGACGTTCTTTGCCAAAAAAAGTTACGTGCACAATTTGAAAGCGTCGTCCAATCAAGCGTGAACGGCGAAAACATTTCTGCACTTGATCGGGTGTTGCATTGGTGGCAACGTCAAAATCCTTGGGCGCTATTCCCAACACTAGATCACGCACCGCACCACCAACAATGTACGCTTTGAATCCAGCTTGTTGAAGGGTATGGGTAACCTTAACGGCATTTTTAGAAAGTAACTCAGGATTAATTCGATGGATTTTCTTGGGAACGCGATGGGCAACTAAAGCGGCGCCAGTTTGGTGCAATTTTGACCTAGGTCGTCGTCGAATCAGACGATCAAAAAATTGAGTGATCAAGTAAATAATTCCAAAATAGGCCAATTCCGTTTTTGGGCCTCAGCGCGTAACTTCGAATCAGGGTTGGTGGCAACGGGGTTACTTACTTTTTCAAGTAAGGCTATATCATTCATCGAATCGGAATAAAAATAACTTTTTTCAACTGTCTCCCAAGATAAATCTAGGCTTTGAAGCCATTTTTCAACGCGCTTGACTTTGCCTTCCCGAAAACTGGGAATCCCGTTTACTTCCCCTGTATACCTTCCGTCATCTCGATTTCCCTCGGTAGCGGGTTCGGTAGCCACGAGATGATGAATGCCAAAGCGCGCAACAATTGGACGAGTAACAAAACTATTGGTTGCAGTAACAACACAACATACATCACCAGCTTTTAAGTGGCGAAGCACCAAAGTAATTGCTGCAGAATTTAGTTTTTTATCAATCACATCAGTCATGAACTGATCATGCCACTCTTTCAATTGAACGCGAGAATGTTGTGATAACGGTTTTAAAGCAAAACGTAAGAAACGATCAATATCCAACTTACCATGTTGATAGTCCTCATAGAATTGTTGATTGGCTTGCGCGTATTGATCGCCATCGACAACGCCAAGCTGAACTAGGAATTGTCCCCACTCATAGTCGCTATCAAATGGGATTAGAGTATGGTCTAAATCAAATAAGGCTAGCGTTGTCATGAAGCGGATTTTCCTGGGGCTTGTAAAAGTTCGCGAACCAGCGGAAGCGTAATGGCCCGTTTGGTTTCAAGCGAGTAGGCGTCAAGAGCGTCTAATAATCCCATTAAGCTTGGCATATCCCTAAAAAATCGTTTGAGAAGCCATTCCAGTATCTCAGCGGATAAAACCAAACCTCGGTCTTGCGCGGCTTGTTTTAAAGCGGCCATTTTGTCCTGATCGGAAAGGGTATGTAATTGGTAGACCAAACCCCAAGCAATTCGGGTGCGGAGATCTTCGCGTAGTTTTAGATTGGCGGGAGCTGTCTTTCCGCACATCAATATAAAGCTGGCCTGACTTGCTTGGATTAAATTTAAGATGCGAAATAAGCTGGCCTGTTGACGCTCGTCTAATTGTTCAATATCGTCAATGCAAATTACATTGGCTTGAGTTTGTTCATACCATTTAGTAAGATTTTCCTCGGCCTGAATCCAATGACTTGGATTTTGTGCCTCTAAAAAAAGAGTATTCAAACTCAGTTCGATTGCTTCGGATTGCATGGCTTTTAATAAATGGGTGCACCCCGAACCCGACTCACCCCACCAGTAAATCCACCTCTGATTGAGGGGATTATTCGCCCCAATTTTATTTCCTAACCAACTGGTTTTTACTGCATGCAGTTGGTTCAGTAAATCGGTATTTCCAGTGGCTAGAAAATTATCTAATTTAGCTTGGCGCGCATGACTAAGATCAAGCGCAAACTGTCTGGGTAAAGCGGGCGAAAAAGTCATTACTGTATTTATTTTTGATACCAGTTACTTTTTGAGTATTCGGACCAAACAAAACGAATTAGCACTAAGCTGACAGCACTTGCGGGAAGTGCCAATAAGATTCCAAAAAACCCAAATAAACTGCCGAAAAATAGCAAAGCAAAGAGAACCGCTACAGGGTGTAAGCCAATCCGTTCGCCCACTAGGCGTGGAGTTAAATAAAAACCTTCTAATAATTGTCCGATACCAAATAAAACCAAGAGGCCGATTAATTGACCGCCCACTCCAAATTCAAGCAGTACCGACATAATTCCTAAACTCAGTCCAAGAGTAATACCAATATAGGGGATCAAAATCATTAAGGCGGTAAATACGCCTAGCGCAATCGCTACTTGGATGCCAATCAAGCTTAATCCAAGGCTGTAAAAAATAGCCAAAATAAAAATAACAGAGATCTGGCCGCGTAAATATTGCGATAGCAGAAGATCGGTTTCTAGTGCTAATTGAGCAACAGTGCGTTGATAGCGAACGGGAATTAATTGATGCAGTAATTTAAAAAAATGTTCCCAGTCAATTAAAAGATAAAACAAAACAAATAAGGTCAATACCAAGTTCACAAAAGTGGTCACAATGGAACTGCCAGAGGCTAGGATCGATTCAGCAGTTTTGCCAAGAATTACATTTAGGTTAGTGCTTAAGTGATCGCTGACGCGATGCATTATTTCTTGCCTTAGCGAAGTCCAATCTAATTGGATCGAAAAATGAGCCAAGATCGGTTCGAGCCATTTTTGGCTTGCTTCGAGCCAAATTGGTGCCTGAGCCTGTAATAGGGGAATTTCATTGCGAATCAGACTAGCCAATAAAATAACAATCAGACACAACAAACTCAAACCTAAAATGATTGCGATGCTCGCCGCTAAGGCCCTGGATAGTTTTAGGCGCTCTAGCAGTAAAGCAATCGGGCGTAGGGCATACGCCAAAATAAAGGCTGCTAAAAAAGGGGTAAAAATATTTGCCATGATGCTTTCATACTCTAGAATTCATTCATTCTAACGACCTAGTTCAAATAAGTTATTGTTTACACCTTTAGTAAGAGCCAAATTCTATGACTGATTCAGCCAATTCTGCCAATAAAAGCCTTTCCTATCGTGACGCGGGGGTCGATATTGATGCTGGCGACGCCTTGGTTGATCGTATCAAGCCCTTGGCTAAGAAAACCATGCGAGAGGGGGTTTTGGCTGGAATTGGCGGTTTTGGGGCCTTATTTGAGATCCCTAAGCGGTATAAGGAGCCGGTTTTAGTTTCTGGGACCGATGGGGTTGGTACTAAGTTAAAGCTGGCTTTTGAGTGGAATCAGCATGAGACGATCGGCCAAGATTTGGTCGCCATGAGCGTTAACGATATTTTGGTCCAAGGTGCTGAACCCTTATTTTTCTTGGATTATTTTGCTTGCGGCAAGTTATCGGTCGATACCGCCACGACGGTGATTGCAGGCATTGCGAAGGGATGCGAGCTTTCTGGTTGCGCCTTAATTGGTGGTGAGACTGCTGAAATGCCAGGCATGTACCCGCCTGGTGAATATGATTTAGCCGGCTTTGCTGTCGGCGCTGTTGAAAAGTCAAAAATTATTAACGGCTCAAGCATTAAGCCAGGTGATGTGGTTATCGGGATCGCATCGAGTGGCGCTCATTCCAATGGGTATTCCTTAATTCGGAAAATTATTGAACGTGCCGGCGTTTCTCCCAATGAAGATATCGATGGCCGATCTTTGCGTGAGTTAGTCATGGCGCCCACGCAAATTTATGTCAAACCGTTATTGAAATTGATGACTCAGTTTCAAATTAAAGGCCTTGCGCATATTACGGGTGGTGGCTTGGTTGATAATGTGCCACGCATTTTGCCAGAGAATACGCAAGCTATTTTGCATCGCGATTCTTGGAAAATGCCCGCATTATTTCGCTGGTTACAAATGAAAGGTGGAGTCATTGATGCCGAAATGGTGCGTGTATTCAATTGCGGAATTGGTATGGTTTTAATCGTTGCACAAGCAGAAGCCGATTCCATTATTGCTGCTTTAAAACAAGAGGCTTTAGATGCTTGGGTCTTGGGTGGAGTAGTCGAGCGGCCAGCAAATACTCCCCAAACCATCGTGGTTTAACTCGTTTAGGTTAATCCTGAGAAATTAAATAGTTTTTGCAATACGCCAGGGCTTCTTCAAATCCCTTGCTTTGAACAGGATCAAATACAGTTCGATCCATGGCTCGTAACCAGGTTGATTGGCGTTTGCTAAGTTGGCGGGTTGCCGCCAATCCTTTTTCGCGCATTCTTTCGAGATTAGTTTCACCATTGAGGTATTCCCAAACTTGACGATATCCCACCGAGCGAATCGCTGGGAGATTTTCATGCAAATCACCGCGTTGATGTAATTTTCTGACTTCATCAATCAATCCGTTTTTGAGCATGTCATCAAAGCGTTTTTCTAAAAGGGCGTGAAGCGTGCCGCGGTCGCTAGGCTCCAATGAAACTGCTTTGATCCAATTGGGTATCGGCTCCCCACTGCGCCCATCTCCCTCAGGCGCCTGTGCAAATAAGTTTGATATTGGTTTACCGGTGATATGAAAAACTTCAAGTGCTCGCTGGATCCGTTGACTGTCATTCGGTTTTAAACGCGCCGCAGTGATGGCATCGACTTTGGCTAACTCAGCGTGCATGGCTGGCCATCCGCCCAATTGAATGGCTTGCTCATCGAGCCGCTGACGAATTTCTGGATTTGCAGGTGGCATATTCGAAAGACCATAAACCCAAGCGCGCCAATACAACATCGTGCCACCCACGATCAGAGGAATGTGATCACGTTCCTGGATTTCACGAATGCGTTGTTTAACATCCCTCGCAAAACAGGCGGCTGAATACGCTTCGCTGGGATCTAAAATATCAATTAAATGATGGCGCACTTGCTCTTGTTCGGCTTTGCTTGGTTTAGCGGTACCAATATCCATATCGCGATAAACCAATGCCGAATCCATGCTAACAATCTCGATGGTTTTACCCTCTGCTTGCATGGCTTCAGCCAAGCGCATCGATAAGGCACTTTTTCCAGACCCGGTCGGGCCAATGATGGATAACAGCCGTATTGTCAAGATTGAAGCAAGCTTAATGTTGACGCACTTGATTCTCTAGGCTAACCATGTGTTCGCGAATTTCTTCGGCATCGGAAGCGTCAGGTTGTTCAATCAAATAACGTTGCATATCTTGTAGCGCAGGGCGCAAGTACTCCAATTGCGCAAAAATTAAACCACGATCGCGAATCTCTTCAATTGAATCCGGCAATAAAATGACTAGACGCTCTTGGATGCCTAATAAGCGTTCCCAACGTTCGTGCTCGGTGTAGATTAATTTCAGGTTACGTAAGAATCGAGAAATAATTTCTCTCGAACTAGAGGCTCTAAGAAAGGCGCTGAGCGGTAAGTTCATTTCATCGACATACCCTTTGGCTTGTAAATAGGGATCCAGCATTTCCTGAAGCTCATTTTTAGAAAGGGACGCTCCCGTTAGGGGGTCCATAATGACTTCGCCCTGTTGAAATGAAACGCGAATCATAAAATGGTTTGGAAAAGACACGCCACGAATCTTTAAGCCAATGTGGTTACCCAATTCAATCATTAGAATTGCCAAGGAAATGGGAATCCCGCGGCGGCTCTCTAAAACATGATGGAGGTATGAATTTTCTGGCGCATAAAAATCGTTTCGATTTGGACCAAAACCCAAATCTTGATAAAAAAAATGTTTCAGAAGCTGCAGCTTCTGAACAGCCGGCATATCGGGACTAATTCTTTTTTTTAAGCGCTCGCCCAGTTGATCGATTTCATATAAAACTGCTTCCACATCCAAATCAGGGAAAGCATGCTGTGCAACAGCAATGGCCGTTTCCGTTAAGGGGAAATGATCATCTTCTGCAACCAGGGAAGCGAAATAGTCTAGTTGTTGAGTTGGCATAGGTCTTATTTTGCATGACGTAGAAAATTTTGCCAGCGTAATCCGACTAACCATAGAGTCGAAAAGTAAACAATGGCTCCGGCGGTAAGCCAAATAATCAAAAGACCGATTCGAAAAATGCTGTTTTCTTGCAACAAAATCCAATTATGTTGATGCGCAGCAAAATAGAAGATGCCAGCTAAAGGAGTTAAGCCTGCACTAATTTGGAGAAAATACTTACCCCAACCAGAAACTTTTGGAAGTATCCCTTGTTTCCTTAGTCCAACCCAAAGGAGACCAGCATTTAGGCAGGCACCAAGACCAATTGAAAGTGCTAAGCCAGCATGACCAAGAAGTGGAACTAAAGCTAAATTGGCAATTTGCGTGAGTAGCAAAACGATCAGTGCAATTTTTACTGGGGTGCGAATATTTTGCCGCGAGTAAAAACCAGGAGCCAAAATTTTGATCAAAATCAGGCCTGTTAAGCCAATTCCATAAGCCGCTAGTGCGTTGCGCGTCATCAGAACATCGAGGGCCTTAAACTGACCGTAGTGGTAAAGCACGGCGGCAATCGGTTCGCCAAATAAAAATAGGGCAAGGGCACAGGGTAGGGCTAATAAAAAAGTCAGTCTTAAGCCCCAAATTAATAATTCGCCAGCGTGTTCGGTATCTTGATTGGCATTTGCTTTACTGAGACTGGGGAGTAAAACTGTACCCAAAGCAACACCCAGTAGTGCAGTTGGAAACTCCATTAAGCGGTCAGCATAAGACAACCAAGAAACGCTTCCCACTTGTAAATGGGAAGCAATGTTGGTGTTGATGATTAAAGAGATTTGCGCCACCGAAACAGCAAACACCGCAGGCAACATTAATTTTAAAACCTTACTGGCATCTTCATTTTGAAACGCATGCTTTATTTTTTGGGGTAGTAGAGCAATTTTAGGTAATAAACCAAGGCGAGCTAAAGGGGGGATTTGAATCACTAGTTGCAGAATTCCACCGAGCAGTACCCCAACACTCAGTGCATAAATCGGTTGTTCTAAGTAAGGGGCCAGTAGGAGTGCACTTGCAATCAGGGCTAGGTTGAGTAAAACAGGAGTAAATGCGGGGATGGCAAAACGCTGATAGGTGTTCAAAATTCCAGCTGAGAGTGAAACTAAAGAAATTAGGCCAATGTAGGGAAACATGATGCGGGTCATCACGATGCTGACATCATAAGCCGCACCATTTTTGAGGCCAGAGGCAATCAGTAAAACTAAGATAGGGGCGCCAATCATTCCAATTGCGACGGTAAGTAACAGCGCCCAGAATAAAAGGGTCGCAATGGCATCAATCAGGGCCCTAGTTTGTTTTTTATCGCCGCGGCCCGATACCTCCCCTAAAATGGGAACAAAAGCCTGAGAAAAGGCTCCTTCAGCAAATAAACGCCTTAATAGATTGGGGAGTCTGAAGGCAACATTGAAAGCATCGGTCCATTCTGAGGCGCCAAAACTTCGGGCAATTAGGGTTTCGCGAAGCAGTCCGGTAATCCGCGACAACATCGTCATGGAACTTACTTTGGCTGCGGCAGATAACAAATTCATGGCTTGATTTTCCCTTATAAACGACAGGATGGGCTTTTTTGGGGCTTTAGGGTAGAATAGATCCTTTTCAGGCTCCGTCAACTGATCCTAGGTCAATAGCCAAGAGCTTGATTTTGTTCAAATTAATTTGTTTTTATAGGTTATTACATGGCAAATACAGCACAAGCGCGCAAACGCGCTCGCCAAGCAGTTAAACAGAATTCGCATAACGCTAGCTTGCGTTCGAAATTACGTACCTCGATTAAAGTGGTTCGTAAGGCGATAGAAGCCGGCGACAAAGCGAGCGCTGCCAAATTATTTGTTTCTGCTCAAGCAACGATCGACAAAATTACTGACAAAAAGATCGCACACAAAAATACCGCAGCCCGTCAGAAATCTCGTCTATCTGCTGCTATCAAGGCGATGGCTTAATTTTTTAGATTCATTTTCTAGCGGAGACTGCGAAAGTCTCAAGCAAAAGAGGTATCTAAGCCCGCTCTTGATTAGAGCGGGTTTTTGTTTTTTACAGTCAAGACTGATTAAACCAATATTAGTAATTCATCATTAGCTATAGGAAGCAGTAATCAAGAAATCATGGCTTTACTACATTCTTCTGGATCACTTGCAAAACCGCAAATCTCGGGTCAGATTAGACATTATTTGCAGTTTTCTGATTTCACGCGCGATGAATACACTTATCTATTTCAGCGTTCGGCTTGGTTAAAGGATCGTTTTAAGCGTTACGAAACTTGGCATCC
Source organism: Polynucleobacter sp. (assembly GCA_016462905.1). GTDB lineage: Bacteria > Pseudomonadota > Gammaproteobacteria > Burkholderiales > Burkholderiaceae > Polynucleobacter. The sequence goes on from JAEMSI010000002.1 coordinate 55,602, forward strand.
TTTACACGACCGTACTTTGGCAATGATTTTTGAAAAGCATTCCACGCGGACTCGTTTGTCCTTTGAGGCTGGTATTCATCAGCTCGGCGGCCATGCGGTATATATGAATACCCGCGATACGCAATTGGGTCGTGGCGAACCTGTTGAGGATGCTGCACAAGTGATTTCGAGAATGACAGACATCATTATGATTCGTACCTTTGAGCAAGATACGATTGAGCGTTTTGCGGCAAATTCTCGCGTTCCCGTTATTAATGGACTAACGAATCAATTTCATCCCTGCCAAGTGATGGCTGATATTTTTACCTTTGTTGAACAACGCGGTGATATTCAGGGTAAGGTAGTAGCCTGGGTTGGTGATGCAAACAATATGGCTTATACCTGGATTCAGGCGGCCGAGTGTCTCGACTTTGAGTTCCGTTTTTCTGCCCCGGAAGGCTATCAATTAAAGCGGGACCGTTTAACGGGGACTTCCTTAAATCATTTAACGGTCTGTCCTGATCCACACGATGCTTGTAAAGATGCTGATCTAGTTTCAACCGACGTATGGACAAGTATGGGTTTTGAATCTGAGAATAGCTCTCGGATCGCTGCCTTTAAAAATTGGATGGTATCCGAAGAGCTGATGGCCCTAGCAAAACCGGAAGCTCTTTTTATGCATTGCTTACCTGCTCATCGAGGAGAGGAAGTAGCTGCTAGCGTGATTGATGGACCCCAAAGTGTAGTTTGGGAAGAAGCAGAAAATCGCCTGCATTCGCAAAAGGCCTTAATGGAATTTTTGTTATGTGGACGCCTGTAATTTTTTTATGATTCAACTTGTTTGATGAAGAGCACTTTATGTCACAAATTAAAAAAGCAGTATTAGCCTACTCGGGCGGATTAGACACCAGCGTTATTTTGAAATGGCTGCAAGATACCTATGCTTGCGAGGTCGTCACCTTCACTGCTGACTTAGGTCAAGGCGAAGAACTTGAGCCGGCCCGTACCAAAGCATTGCAATTTGGAATTAAGCCAGAAAATATTTTCATCGATGATTTACGCGAGGAATTTGTGCGTGATTTTGTGTTTCCTATGTTTCGTGCGAATACCATTTACGAAGGCGAATATTTGTTAGGGACATCGATTGCGCGTCCCTTGATTGCGAAACGTCAAATCGAGATTGCCAGAAAAGTGGGGGCCGATGCGGTATCGCATGGCGCAACCGGTAAGGGCAATGATCAAGTCCGTTTTGAACTAGGGTATTACGCCTTAGAACCAGGAATTAAAGTGATTGCACCTTGGCGTGAATGGGATTTGCTATCGCGTGAAAAATTAATGGCTTACGCCGAAAAACATGGCATTCCGGTTGAAATGAAGCATCAGCAAGGTGGTTCGCCTTATTCGATGGATGCGAATTTACTGCATATTAGTTATGAGGGTCGTCACCTTGAAGATCCAAATGCCGAGGCAGAAGAGGCGATGTGGCGTTGGACTGTTTCTCCTGAAAAAGCGCCAGACCAAGCTGAGATTATTGAGGTCGAATTTAAATCGGGTGATCCCATTGCGGTCAATGGTAAGACCATGAGACCGCATGAACTGTTGGCTGAACTTAATCGCTTGGGCGGTAAGCATGGCATTGGGCGCCTCGATTTGGTTGAAAACCGCTTTGTTGGAATGAAAAGCCGTGGCTGCTATGAAACTCCTGGCGGCGCCATATTATTAAAGGCGCATCGCGGCATTGAAAGTATCACCCTTGATCGCGAGGTAGCTCATTTAAAGGATGACTTAATGCCGCGCTATGCCAGTCTGATTTATAACGGCTATTGGTGGTCTCCAGAACGGGTTGCGATGCAAACTCTGATCGATCACACCCAAAAAAATGTCAATGGTACTGTTCGCTTAAAGCTATATAAAGGCTCTGTATCGGTTTTATCACGCGACTCAAAAAATACCTTGTTTGATCAAACGATTGCTACCTTTGATGACGATGGTGGCGCTTATAATCAAGCAGATGCAGGAGGATTTATTAAGTTAAACGCCTTGCGTATGCGGATAGCCGAGATTGCTAAACGCAAACAAAATAAATAAACTTAAAAAAAGATAGTGAATATGCAATTTAATCAAGTTTCAGTAGAAAAAAAAGCGAATGTTTTTTTTGAGGGCAAATGCGTTTCGCATACAGTGACTTTGCCTGATGGCACGCGAAAGTCGGTAGGCGTGATATTGCCTAGTACCTTGCGATTTGATATGACTACACGCGAGATCATGGAGGCGATTGATGGTCAAGCTTATGTCAGCATCAATGGCGCTCCCGAACAAAGCTTTTCAATCGGTCAGAGTTGGACTGTTGATCCGGGCGGTTATTTTGTAATTCGCGTTGATGCCCCTTTTCACTACGTTTGCCATTTTGGCTAAAGTACTTATTTTTTTGGTAAGCCTTGAATAACAGTGCCAGGGCCAAGCGCTCTGTCACTAAACCATTTTTGATTCATTTCTAGGGCAAAACGAACATATGCCTTTGGGCAGTGATTATTTTCAGTATTGGCTTGCATTTCTTCAATATTAATAATCTTTCCATCATCGCCGATAAATGCAATAGCAAGTGGAATTTTGGTGTTACGCATCCAAAAGCAGTGCGTCGCTTTCTCATCGAAAATAAAAAGCATGCCAGAGTTATTTGGCATAGCGCTTCGATTCATCAAGCCAGTTTGGCGCGTTTCAGGAGTGTCAGCAACTTCGGCTTGAATTCGATAAATTCCAGTTTTTAGTTCAATGACTGCTAAGGATTTTGCATAAGGTTGAGCATGAACATGACTGAGGGTGACCAAGCTTAGCAAAATAAACCCGTTTATAAAAATACCTAGATCATCCATGAAACGATTGAGTGGTAATTTGAGTTGAATTGAGTGATTTCGCATGGGTTTAGGGTTCAAATATTCAAAGGTTTAAAATAGAGAGTTTAAGGCAGAGTGAAGTATTTTCTGCTAGCCACTTTTGTTTATTAATTGGAGAGTTGTATGTATAAGCACATCAAAGTCCCGACAGGTGAAAAAATCACGGTTAACCCCGATTTTTCAATCAACGTCCCTGATAAGCCCATCATTCCTTATATTGAGGGCGATGGGACTGGTTTTGATATTACTCCCGTGATGATTAAGGTGGTGGATGCCGCTGTTATGAAAGCATATGGTGGCAAAAGGCAAATTGCTTGGATGGAGGTGTTTGCTGGCGAGAAGGCTACGAAAGTATATGGCCCCGATGTTTGGATGCCCGATGAAACTTTAGACGCAGTGAAGGAGTACGTCGTTTCGATTAAGGGGCCATTAACTACGCCAGTGGGCGGCGGAATTCGTTCTTTAAATGTAGCCTTAAGGCAATCCCTCGATTTGTACGTCTGTTTACGTCCCGTGCATTACTTTAAAGGGGTTCCTTCGCCAGTTCGCGAACCCGAAAAGACCGATATGGTGATATTCCGCGAAAACTCGGAAGATATCTACGCCGGGATCGAGTGGGAAGCGGGTAGTGAGGGTGCCAAAAAAATAGTCGATTTCTTAATTAATGAAATGGGCGTAAAGAAGATTCGTTTTCCCGACACATCCAGTATCGGTATTAAGCCTGTTTCAAAGCAGGGTACTCAGCGTTTGGTTCGTAAAGCCATTCAGTATGCGATCGATAATGACAAACCTTCTGTCACATTGGTGCACAAAGGGAACATCATGAAATTTACCGAGGGCGGTTTTCGTGATTGGGGCTACGAATTAGCACAAAAGGAATTTGGTGCCCAGTTAGTCGATGGCGGCCCATGGGTTAAGTTTAAGAATCCAAAGTCAGGCAAAGACATCGTGATGAAAGATGTGATTGCCGATGCTTTCTTGCAGCAGATTTTATTGCGTCCGAATGAATACAGTGTGATTGCTACTTTGAATTTGAATGGCGATTATATTTCGGATGCTTTGGCTGCTCAGGTTGGTGGAATTGGTATTGCTCCCGGAGCCAATATGTCCGACAGTATTGCGATGTTCGAAGCAACTCACGGTACCGCCCCCAAATATGCCGGTAAAGATTACGTTAACCCAGGTTCTGAAATTTTATCTGCCGAAATGATGTTGCGGCACATGGGCTGGTTTGAAGCGGCCGATTTAATTATTTCGTCAATGGAAAAATCCATTCTATCGAAGCAGGTGACTTATGATTTTGCGCGTTTATTGCCAGATGCTAAGCAGGTTTCTTGCTCAGGTTTTGGTCAGGTCATGATTAACAATATGTAATCAAGTAGTCAATTTAGATGCACGAAAAAAAACCCCAAGGCAAGCCTTGGGGTTTTTCATTGGGATCAGGAAGTGATCAGCCAGCTTGAATATTCGTCGCTTGCTTACCTTTAGGTCCTTGGGTTATGTCAAACGTAACCTTTTGGCCTTCTTTGAGAGTTTTGAAACCACTCATCGTGATCGCGCTGAAATGCGCAAACAACTCTTCTTCACCATCATCGGGTTTAATAAACCCGAAACCTTTTGCATCATTAAACCACTTAACAACTCCGGTCGCCATGCGAACTCCATTACAAAAATCTAAAGACAACCGTGAAGAGGGGAAATACCTTTTAATCAGTCTTACTCCGCAACACGCCTAATTGCGGAAATCACGAAAACCGATAACCGCAACCCTGATTGTTTGCCCTTTTACGGGGGGTGTCAAGGGAATATAGCGTAGGAATAGTGGAAAACCCCCATTTTTGGTGCAAAAACCTCATATTTTTGGGATTTCGGGATTTTTTAGGGGCTTTTCGCTAAATGAAAAAGCAATAATTGCAGAGTTTTCATGAGTGATTAGAATGTACTTAATGACTCGTTCTATTAAATCCCCTTCTGATGGAAATCCAATCAATCCCATTAAGGAAGATATCGTCCTACTTGAGCGTCAGGCGGAGAAAGTAAAACTCCCGGCGATGTATAAAGTATTACTTCTGAATGATGATTACACTCCAATGGAATTTGTTGTGATGGTGATTCAAGAGTATTTCAATAAAGATCATGAAACAGCCACTCGAATTATGTTGCAAGTTCACTTAGCCGGTAAAGGCGTTTGCGGAATTTTTACGCGTGATCTTGCATCGACTAAAGTTCATCAAGTTGTTGAACGTTCCCGCGAAGCGGGTCACCCACTGCAGTGCACTATGGAGGAAGCATGATTGCCCAAGAACTAGAAGTAAGTCTACACATGGCATTTGTAGATGCGCGCGCAGCTCGACATGAATTTATTACGGTTGAGCATCTACTTTCAGCCCTGTTAGATAACGCCACTTCGGTAGAAGTTTTAAAAGCTTGTGCAGTCAATATTGCTGAGTTACGTGCTCAGTTGAAAAATTTTATTAATGACAATACCCCGGTCGTTCCTGGAACCGAAGAAGTGGATACGCAACCTACACTAGGCTTTCAGCGCGTGATTCAGCGCGCCATCATGCACGTGCAATCGACTTCGAACGGCAAGAAAGAGGTGACCGGCGCCAATGTATTGGTGGCTATCTTTGGAGAAAAAGATTCTCACGCAGTATATTTCCTGCAACAGCAGGGCGTCACTCGTCTAGATGTAGTCAACTTTATTAGCCACGGCATTCGCAAAGACAGCGCTGAGCCTGTGAAGCCGGCTGATCAAAATCAGGAAAATGAGGAGTCTGCTACTTCAGCCAAAGAGAGCCCCTTAGACCAATTTACTCAAAATTTAAATGCCTTAGCCCGTCAAGGAAAAATTGATCCTTTGATTGGCAGAGAGTCTGAGGTCGAGCGCGTGATTCAGGTGCTTTGCCGTCGCAGAAAAAATAATCCGCTTTTAGTTGGTGAGGCTGGCGTCGGCAAAACGGCTATCGCCGAAGGTCTGGCATGGAGAATTACCAAAGGAGATGTACCCGAAATTCTAGCTAATGCCACAGTCTACTCATTGGATATGGGTTCTTTATTGGCTGGTACCAAGTACCGTGGTGATTTTGAGCAACGCTTAAAAAGCGTTCTGAAATCATTAAAAGACAACACCAACGCTATTTTGTTTATTGATGAAATTCACACCTTGATTGGTGCGGGCGCAGCCTCTGGAGGCACCTTGGATGCGAGTAATTTACTAAAACCAGCGTTATCTAATGGTCAGTTGAAATGCATTGGCGCCACCACCTTTACCGAGTACCGTGGCATTTTTGAAAAAGATGCTGCTTTATCGCGTCGTTTTCAGAAGGTTGATGTAGTAGAGCCAACCGTCGATCAAACCGTACAAATCTTGCGTGGTTTGAAGTCGCGCTTTGAAGAACACCATGGTGTGAAATACGCTTCTGCAGCTTTGGTGGCTGCTGCTGAGTTGTCGTCGCGTTACATTAATGATCGTCATCTGCCCGACAAGGCAATTGATGTGATTGATGAGGCAGGAGCAGCTCAACGTATTTTGCCGAAATCAAAACAGAAGAAAACAGTAGGCCGTCCAGAGATCGAAGAAATTGTTGCCAAGATTGCACGCATACCGCCTCAATCAGTTTCGGTGGATGATCGCAGTAAATTACAAACCTTAGATCGCGACATTAAGAGTGTTGTTTTTGGTCAAGACCCTGCTATTGAAGTGCTTGCCAATGCCATTAAGATGACGCGCGCAGGTTTGGGTCGAATGGATAAGCCGATTGGCTCTTTCTTATTTTCCGGCCCTACAGGGGTTGGAAAGACCGAGGTAGCCAAGCAACTTGCTTTCATTATGGGAATCGAGTTACTGCGCTTTGATATGTCCGAATATATGGAACGCCATGCAGTCAGCCGTTTAATTGGCGCTCCCCCAGGATATGTTGGTTTTGATCAGGGCGGTTTATTAACTGAAGCGGTAAATAAGAAGCCCCATTGCGTTTTATTACTCGATGAGATTGAAAAGGCTCATCCTGATATCTTTAATATTTTGTTACAGGTAATGGATCACGGCACTTTAACGGATAACAATGGCCGTAAAACCGATTTTCGCAATGTCATTATTATCATGACGACCAATGCAGGCGCTGAGGCGATGCAAAAATCGACCATGGGCTTTACTAATGAACGTGCCGTAGGTGACGAGATGGCCGACATTAAAAAGTTATTTACTCCCGAGTTTCGCAATCGCTTAGATGCCATTGTTTCGTTTAAGGCCTTGGATGAAACCATCATCATGCGTGTGGTAGACAAGTTCTTAATGCAGCTTGAAGAGCAATTGCATGAGAAGAAGGTTGAGGCTACGTTTAGTTCGGCATTACGTGCTCATCTAGCTAAGCATGGCTTTGATCCTTTGATGGGAGCGCGACCAATGCAACGCATTATTCAAGATACGGTTCGTAAGGCGCTGGCTGACGAATTGTTATTTGGGCGTTTAGCTCAAGGCGGAAATGTTGCTGTTGATATTGATGCGGAAGGCCAAGTTACTTTAGAAATTCAAGTCAGCAATGCATCTAGCAAGATTATGAAGACTGGTGCCGAACCAGTAGAAGAGCTTTAATTTTTTAGCTACGACCAGTACTGCCAAAGCCGCCAGCACCTCGACTGCTGGCGGTAAATTCCTCTACCACTTTAAGTTCAACCTGTTGGATCGGCACAATCACCAGTTGAGCGAGGCGCTCCATCGGCTCTAACTTAAAACTATGTTGACCTCGATTCCAAGTGCTGACCATGAGTTGCCCTTGGTAGTCCGAGTCAATTAGACCCACTAAATTACCCAAGACGATTCCATGTTTGTGTCCAAGGCCTGAGCGAGGCAGGATCATCGCTGCATAACGGGGATCCTCGATATAAATCGCAAGACCAGTAGGAATCAATTCTGTTTTTCCGGGGGCAATTTCAACTGTCGATTCAATGCAGGCTCGCAGATCAAGACCTGCGCTACCGGGAGTTGCATACGAAGGCATTTGTGAGCGCATCCGCTCGTCCATAATTTTGACTTGAAGTGCTTGCACGATCTTTCCTTTGAAAGCGATTGAGATTAGAGGCGTTTTGAAACTAAAGCGATGAGTTGGCGAGCAATTTCTAATTTAGAAGCAGGCCCGATTGATTTGCTGGTGGAGGCATCAACAATCAGCACTGAATTCATTTCGCTTCCAAAGGTGCTTGGACCAATATTGCCAACGATCATGGGTATTCCCTTGCGCACCCGTTTTTCCTTAGTATTAAGCCCGAGTCGATCTGATTCAGCAGCAAAGCCGACGCAATAAGGCTTTCCCTTTTGCTTGGCGATTTTCGCCATTTCACTCAAGATGTCGGGGTTCGGGCTAAAGCGCAGATCTAGATTAGTTTTCCCTTGCCGTTTTATTTTTTGTTGAGCAGGCTTGTCAATTTTCCAGTCTGCTACTGCTGCAACTGCAAAAAACACATCACAATTTTTGGAGGCAAGTGTCGCATCATACATTTGCTGAGCACTCAGGACGTCGCTCCGAATTATTTTTCCACTCGATAGTAAAGGCGTTTGTAAATGGCATGGCCCAGCAATTAAATGCACTTCGGCGCCTGCTTCAACGGCTGCACGGGCAATTGCAAACCCCATTTTTCCAGAACTATGATTGGTGATTCCGCGGACTGGATCAATCGATTCAAACGTAGGGCCAGCCGTGATCAGAATGCGTTTACCTTGAAGAACTTTAGTTTGAAAAAAGGCAACGACCTCCTCAAGAATTTCGCTTGGCTCGAGCATTCGTCCGATACCGTTTTCGCCACACGCTTGCACCCCGCTAGTTGGGCCTAATAAACTAACCCCATCGGTGAGTAAACGTTGCGCGCTACGTTGGGTCGCCGAGTGTTGCCACATTTGTAAATTCATTGCAGGTGCAATTAATAAAGGACAATCTCGTGCGAGACAAAGGGTGCTCAGCAAATCATCACATAAACCCAAGGATAGTTTTGCCATTAAATCAGCGCTACAAGGTGCGATTAGGATGAGATCGGCCGCGCGCGATAACTCAATATGCGCCATATTATTATCGACCCGTGAATCCCATTGATTGGTAAAAACAGGTTTGCCAGTGAGCGCCTGCATCGTGACTGCAGTAATAAATTCTTGTGCAGCATCGGTCATGACTACTTGAACCTGTGCACCCTCTTGGATTAAAAGACGAGCTAATTCAGCTGATTTATAGGCGGCAATTCCACCCGATATACCCAGCACAATTCGTTTATTTTTAAGGGAAATCATGATAGAGGATGATTCAAGAGGGAGTCGATGGTTTTTTCATAAGTCGGTTAATTTCACCCCATATTATCAGGAGCGCGCCCAAAGTGATTGCGCTATCAGCCAGATTAAATGCTGGCCAATGCCAGCCTGCGTAATGAACATCAATAAAGTCCAACACTGCGCCGAAGTGGAGGCGATCGATGACATTGCCAATCGCGCCTCCTAAAATGAGGGCAAGTGACCAGCAAAGCAGTCGATCCGACTGATTTTTTTTAATAATCCAGACAATGACTACTGCAGCCACAATCCCGAAGATAATGAAAAACCAGCGTTGCCAACCAGCGGCATCCGCTAGAAATGAAAATGCGGCTCCGGGGTTATAAACCAAATACCAATTTAAAAAACGAGTAATCGGATAGCTTTCACCTAAAACCAAAAATTGCTGGGCAAACCATTTTGCAATTTGATCTACAAAGACAACCTCAATAGCAATGGCTAGATAAAGACGCATGATTCATTTTCAATTAAGCAAAAAAACGTGATTCACCCACGCCAAATAAATTACTAATGCAGCGTGGGCACAATTCTGGATGCTGTGAATCTTTTCCAATATTTAGATTGTGATGCCAGCAACGCACACACTTTAAGTGGGGGCTTGCCCCTACCTCGATATGCAGAGCGTCTTTACCTTCTTTAATTTCTGCTTGCGAGGTGATCGTGACAAATTTAAGATCATCTTGAAGTGATTTAAGCAATACAAAGTCTTCAGTTGGTGCAGTAATGATTAACTCTGCTTGCAAAGAAGACCCAATACTGCCAGCCTCGCGTTTAATTTCAATCGCCTTGGTGATTTCAGAACGGATCGCACGGAGCCTATCCCATTTAATTAATAAGGAATCGGTTTGATCCATTTGCGGAAAGGCGGTAAAAGTTTCAGTAAAGATTGAAATTCGATGAGTGGAGTTTGGGTGCGGGAATGCCTCCCATGCTTCTTCAGCGGTAAATGATAAGAATGGCGATAAGCACTTTAAAAGATTGCGGGTAATGTGGTAAAGCGCATTTTGTGCCGCTCTTCGATTACTGGCATCGGGCGCCATTGTATAGAGACGGTCTTTTAAAATATCCAAATAGAAACCGCCCAAGTCTTCAGAGCAAAAACTAAGCAGTTTTGATACTGCTGGGTGAAATTCATATTGCCGATAGTGCGCTTCAATTTCAGATTGCAAACGAGCTGCTAAGGCAAGGCTATAGCGATCGATTTCGAGCCAATCTGCAGGTGGCAGGCTGTGTTTTTCAATATCAAAGTCAGCCAAGTTGGCCAATAGGAAACGTAATGTGTTGCGCATGCGCCGATAACTCTCGACTACGCGTTTTAAAATTTCATCCGAAATGGACATTTCTCCAGAGTAATCGGTGGATGCAACCCAAAGACGAATAATTTCTGCACCTAATTTATCGCCCACTTGTTGAGGTGCAATCACATTGCCAACCGACTTACTCATTTTTCGACCTTGCCCATCCACAGTAAATCCATGAGTGAGTAATGCTTTATAGGGTGGTTTGCCATCGAGCATAGAGCCAGTTAGTAAAGAAGAATGAAACCAGCCGCGGTGTTGATCGGAGCCCTCTAAATACAAATCAGCCCAACGCCCATTGGGTTGAGCGCTTTCTTTGGTTAGCAGTTGATCGCGGTGGGATCCGCGAATTACGTGCCAATGGGTTGTGCCTGAGTCAAACCAAACATCGAGGGTGTCGCGATTTTTTTCATATTGATCGGCTTCCGCTCCTAATAGGGTTTTTAGATCGAGCGCTTGCCATGCTTCAATCCCGTTTTGCTCAACTAATTTGGCAATCGCTTCAAGTAGCTCTGGAGTTCGAGCATGCGGCTCACCCGTTTCTTTGTGAATGATGAATGCCATCGGTACACCCCATTGGCGCTGTCGCGATAGCGTCCAGTCAGGTCGATTGGCAATCATATTATGTAGGCGTTGTTTTCCCCAGGCGGGATAAAACAGCGTTGTTTCAATTCCTGCCAATGCAGTTTCACGCAATGATTTCTTACCGTCGTTGGGAATCTTGTCCATGCTAGCAAACCATTGCGACGTAGCCCGATAAATAATGGGCGTTTTATGTCTCCAACAATGCATATACGAGTGGGTATACGACTTTGATTGCAAGAGGCTACCTGCTTTACGCAATGCCTCAACAATCTCAGGATTTGCTTTCCATACATGCTGATTCGCAAAGAGAGGTAATGTTGATGCAAACACGCCGTTACCCATGACTGGGTTAATGATGTCTGAATCAACTAGACCATGGGCTTTGCACGATTTAAAGTCCTCTTCTCCATATGCTGGGGAGGAATGGACTAAGCCAGTACCCGTATCTAAAGTAACATAGTCAGCAGGATAGATTGGGCTTAAACGTCGGTAGCCGACATCTAATTTTGCCAAGGGATGCCAGAATGAAATTCCTTCGAGCGCTTTGCCGAGACAACTTGCAATCACAATGCCTTCAAGTTGATACTCTTTTAAACAATCAGCGGCGCGGTCTTGAGCCAGAATAAATAATTGGTCCTTTGTTTCAATCAGCCCATAAGTTAATTCAGGGTTGACATTGAGCGCTTGATTAGAGGGAAGAGTCCAAGGTGTAGTAGTCCAGATGACCGCCATCCCAGGTTTTTTTGGTAATGCTTTGAGACCAAAGGCGCTTGCTAGTTTTTCATTTTGGGCTTCGTCAAAAGCAAAACCAACATCGACTGCAGGGTCGGTCTTATCTTGGTATTCAACCTCCGCCTCAGCTAAAGCAGAACCACAATCAAAACACCAGTTCACTGGTTTTAGGCCTCGGAATACATAGCCCTTTTTCCAAATTTCACCTAGGGCACGAATTTCATCCGCTTCATTTTGAAAGGCCATCGTCAGATACGGGTTTTCCCAGTCTCCTAGAACCCCAAGCCGCTCAAAATCTTTTTTCTGTTTAGAAACCTGCTCTTGTGCATATTGCCGGGCCTTAGTTTGGACTTCTGCGACCGGTAAATTCTTGCCAAATTGTTTTTCAATTTGAATTTCAATCGGCATACCATGGCAATCCCAGCCGGGGACATAAACTGCATCAAACCCCATCAACCAGCGTGATTTGATAATCATGTCTTTCAAAATTTTATTGACTGCATGGCCAATATGGATATCGCCATTGGCATAAGGGGGGCCATCATGCAAAATAAATTGCGTTTGACCAGCATGCGCATTTCGAATGGCTTGGTAGATTTTCTTTTCTTGCCACTGCTTAACCCATTGGGGTTCGCGTTTAGGCAAATCGCCCCGCATTGGAAAAGGGGTTTCTAATAAATTAACAGGGTAGGAATTTGTTTTTTCAGACATTATGGGCTTGCTTAAAATAGTGTTGCGCTTGTAGTGCGTCGTTTTGAATGGCTAACCTCAAGGTATTTAAATCGGAGTATTTTGCTTCATCGCGTAATTTTTTTAATAAGTCCACTTTCACAATGCGACCATAGATATTTTCCTTGAAATCGAAAATATGAGCTTCTAGTAAGACTTTCCCAGAGTGATCAACGCTGGGACGGACGCCCAAGCTAGCTACCGCAGGAAGTGGTTTTGCGGCAATGCCATGAACTTGCGCAACAAAGATACCACTAGTAGCGGGTTTTAAGTTTTCAAAATGATTGGCAACCGCCAAATTAATGGTGGGAAATCCCAATTTTCTTCCTAATTGTTGACCATATAAGACGTGTCCTGAAATGGAATAAGTACGCCCCAGCAGTTCTTTAGCATATTCCATATTTCCGTCTTGAAGTGCTTGGCGCAGGGCAGAGCTTGAAATTCGTTCTTGATTTTCTATCACAGTAGCGATGCTCTCGACCTCAAAACCCCATTTTTTTCCTGCGATTTGTAGGCTTGAAAAATTGCCCGCCCTTTTTGCGCCATAACAAAAATCATCCCCAATTAATACCCAACGTGCATTTAATTGCTTGAGTAAAATTTCACTGACAAATGCTTCTGGATTCAGTTTGGCAAAGGCGGAATTAAAATTTTGTACAAGTACCTGATCGATATTGAGTTTTCCAATTGCTTCTAATTTGTCGCGTAAATTGAGTATGCGTGGCGGTGCATTGGCTGCGGAGAAGAATTCTTTCGGGTGTGGCTCAAAAGTCATCACGCAACTGGTCAATTGGCGTGCTCTAGCACCCTCTACCAATTTACGGAGAAGTGCTTGATGACCGCGATGGACTCCATCAAAATTACCGATGGTAAGAGCGCAAGGGGGTCGAGAAAAATCAGGATTTAGGCTACGTAATACCTTCAATGGTCGCTTTCTGAATGACCTTGAATTATATTGTTGCTCATGCATTCAATTGTCTCCTTGATTTCTGGAAGAGGTTCCAATCTTCAGGCCCTCGTCAAAGCCGCCCAGAATGAGGCTTGGCAGGCCCGTTTTGTGGCCGTGATTAGTAACCAACCGGATGCTAAAGGCCTTGATTTTGCTAGACAAAATGGCATTCCTGCGATCGTAGTGAACCATCGTGATTTTGCTAGTCGGGAGGCGTTCGATGAGGCTTTAGCCAAGACGATTGATTCGTTTTCGCCGGATTTAATTGCGTTAGCTGGTTTTATGAGGGTTCTTACAGACCCTTTCATTGATCGTTATCAAGGCCGAATGATCAATATTCACCCCTCATTACTACCTCATTTTCCGGGTCTTCATACCCATGAGCGTGCTTTAGAGGCGGGCGTAAAAAAACATGGCGCCAGCGTTCATTTTGTGACCAGGGTGGTTGATGAAGGACCTATTATTTGTCAGGGTGAGGTGCCAGTTTTACCAAATGATGATGCCGATACTTTGGCGGCTCGGGTTTTAAAAATGGAACACAGGATTTACCCTTTGGCGGTTAAATGGTTTATAAACGGGCGATTACATCAAGAAGGATCACAAGTGCAAATTAGCCCACCCGAATCACAATATATTGTTCAAGCATGAATCGTGAACGCAAACCTAGAACGACCGGCACTAGAAAAGTTCAGGTATTTAAAGGCCCACAACGAAAATCGCCTGAATTAGTTACCACGGCAGGGCAAAAGAATTTTTCGCACGCCAAAGCCTTGCCTCAACATGCCCTGCATTTAGAAAAATTGCTGCCAGAGCTTTTGCGATTTGAACAGCCCTCGGACCGAGTGGTAAGTCGTTATTTTCGCGCTGAACCTCGCTTAGGAAATCGTGACCGAGCTTTGATTGCAGAAAGTGCCTTTGCTATTTTGCGTAGAAAAAACGAAATTGCCCAATTTGCGGTGAGTGGTAGTGGACCGCAAGCAAGGCGTTTAGCTTTATTAGGAATGATGTCTGCTTTGTCTGAAGGTGGCTTGGGCTCGGCGCAGCGTTTTGAGAGTGCCTTAGCCGACTTAGCCTTTGTTCTTCAGCCTGGCGAACTTGAATGGTTGCAACGCTACGTTCATCTAGAGCGCGAGTCTTTAGGACCAATGGTCCGTAATAATTTGCCAGAGTGGTTATGGCTTGCATTTGCAAAATACCCTGGCGAAGATCAGCGTGAAGCCTTAGCTCAAGCGTTAATGAAACCGGCGCCACTCGATTTGCGAGCCAACACAATAAAGATTACGCGCACCGATTTAATGGAGCAAATCAATGCAAATGAGAGTCGCTATAAAGCGGTTGTGACTCCCTATGCTCCCGATGGATTGCGAATTATTGGCAAACCTTCATTACAAAATACCACCTGGTTTAAGGAGGGATTTTTAGAAGTACAGGACGAGGGCAGTCAAATGCTGTGTTATTTAGTAAGTCCTAAGCGCGGTGAAATGGTGGTTGATTTTTGTGCTGGCGCAGGCGGAAAAACCTTGGCAATGGGCGCTATGATGCGGTCAACTGGGCGCTTATACGCATTTGATACTTCTGCGCGGCGCTTAGCTAATCTGAAACCGCGGCAAGCTAGAAGTGGTTTATCGAACGTCCACCCAGTGTGGATAGATAGTGAAAATGACCCCAAGATTAAGCGCCTAGCTGGGAAGATTGATCGCGTTTTAGTGGATGCACCCTGCAGTGGAATTGGAACTTTAAGGCGCAATCCCGATTTGAAATGGCGCCAAACCCCCGAAGCCGTTACTGAGCTAAATCTAAAGCAAACCCATATTTTAAATTCGGCTGCACGTTTATTAAAACCGGGTGGCCGTCTAGTCTATGCCACGTGTAGTTTGTTGCCCTCGGAAAACCAAGAAATCGCTCAGCAATTCCTTAAAAATCACCCTGAATTTGAGGTTTTACCTGCTTCCGAAGCCTTAAAAGGGTATTTTTTGCATGGTGAAATGCCGATTGGATGCAGTGTTGATAACCCTTGGTGGCAACTTTGGCCGCATTTACATGGCACGGATGGTTTTTTTGGGGCAATTTTCGTCCGAAAGCCTTAAAATTGAGGGTTACAACGATTGCAATAGGAGAGTGGCTTGGAAATTGGCTTTGATTTGACTCAGTTTCAGGACAATATGTTGAACTGGCTTGGTAACGGTTTGCTAGATTGGTCTTGGTGGCAAATTGCCCTTTTTACTCTGCTTGTGACTCACATCACGATTGCTGCCGTAACTATCTTTTTGCATCGCTGCCAGGCACACCGTGCACTCGATCTACATTCGATTCCGTCGCATTTTTTCCGACTTTGGTTGTGGTTAACCACCGGAATGGTGACTAAACAATGGGCGGCTGTCCATCGAAAGCATCATGCTAAATGCGAAACCAAGGAAGATCCGCATAGCCCGCAAATTTTAGGGATCAATGAAGTTCTTTTACGCGGCGCCGAGTTATACAAAGATGAGGCAGCCAAACAAGACACGCTTGATAAATTTGGTCATGGAACTCCTGACGATTGGATTGAAAATCATATTTATTCCAAATACAGTTGGCAAGGCGTTGGTTTAATGCTAATTATCGACGTCATTTTATTTGGCGCTATTGGTGCGACTGTATGGGCTATTCAAATGCTTTGGATTCCAATAACCGCAGCCGGTGTCATCAACGGGATTGGGCACTTTTGGGGATACCGTAATTTTGATTGCGAGGATGCCTCTAAAAATATTGTTCCATGGGGCATCTTGATTGGCGGGGAAGAATTGCATAACAACCATCACACTTACGCAACCAGTGCCAAGTTATCTAATAAATGGTATGAGTTTGATATTGGCTGGTTTTATATTCGCTGCTTAAGCGCATTGGGACTGGCTACGATTAAGAAAGTTCCGCCTAAGCCAGTATTGGCAGATGTTCGTCCAGCCGATCAAGACACCCTCGAAGCCATCATTGCCAATCGCTATGAAGTGATGGCTCGCTACAGCAAGACGCTCCAACGTTTTTATGCCACTGAATTACATCATCTACAAGAGATTGCAAGCAATCTTAAAGATACTCGTAATTGGCTATCAAAAGACGAATCCCGTTTAAGTGATGATGAGAAAAATCAGTTAGAGCAATTAATGAAAAACAATTCTCAATTGCGCAAGATGATTGAAATGCGCCGTGAATTGCATTTGATTTGGAGCCGCTCCACGGCCTCACAGGAGCAATTAGTCGATCAACTGCGCGCTTGGTGTCATCGTGCCGAGGAGTCTGGTAATGCAATATTGCGCGACTTTTCTTTACGCTTGCGCCGCTATTCTAATTAACCCATTCGAATCGATATAAAAAAACCCGCTTGATGCGGGTTTTTTATTGTGTTTTAACGAGTTATTTGATCTTCGTTTCTTTATAAGAAACGTGCTTACGAACCTTAGGATCGAATTTCATGATCTCCATCTTTTCAGGAGTAGTTCTTTTGTTTTTGGTAGTGGTATAAAAATGACCAGTTCCCGCACTGGATTCCAATTTAATTTTCTCTCTTCCGCCTTTTGCCATTACAGTTCTTTCTTTTAAACTTGGCCGCGAGCGCGAAGGTCGGCGAGAACAGAATCAATTCCATTCTTGTCGATAAGGCGCAAGCCAGCATTGGTTAAACGCAGGCTTACCCAGCGATTCTCAGATTCAACCCAGAAACGACGATTTTGCAGATTAGGCAAAAAGCGACGCTTAGTTTTGTTATTTGCATGGGAAACATTATTGCCAACCATTGGCTTTTTCCCAGTGACTTGGCAAACTTTTGCCATGACACTCTCCTTAATTACGAAAAACAATGATTGTAGCAGTCTATGTAGCTTTGAATCTAGTCCTGTGTTGTTGTAGGAGTTATTTGTCGTATTTACTGTATATTATTTTTTAGAAGTTAGTATTCACTATCATTTTCGGCTTTCCTGGTGTTGTTGGGGCATGAGACCCGCATCGGCAAATGAAAAAAATCCCCCAGCAGAAACAATGCAGTGATCCAATAGGTGAATATCTACCAGACTCAAAGCCTTGGATAGGGTATCGGTGATGTTTTCATCATCCTTGCTGGGTAGCGGGCTACCACTAGGGTGGTTATGAGCCACAATCAAGGCGCTAGCATTTCGAGCCAAGGACTCTTTAATGATTTCCCTTGGATATACGGCAGTATGGGCAATCGAGCCCCTAAAAATAGTCTGACACTCAATCAGGCGGTTACAAGAGTCGAGGTAGAGACAAACAAAGACTTCATGGGGTAGATGGGCTATTTTGGCCTGCAATAAGTCCTTTGCTTGGCTTGAGGAGGTCAAAACAGCACTTCGAATTAAGTTTTTTTCTAAGCTGCGCTTAACTAATTCATAGGCTGCCTTAATCTGCGACCATTTTGAAAGCCCAATACCTTGGCAGGCACTAAGCTCTTTCATTTCGCAAGCAAGTAATTGAGGAAGGCTGCCAAATTGGGAGAGTAAATCCTCGGCAAGCCGAATCGCATTCTTTCCTTTAATCCCAACCCTTAAAAAGATCGCCAAGAGTTCTGCATCGCTGAGCGCCTCTGCCCCTAATAACTTCAGTTTTTCACGGGGCTGTTGGTTTTTTGGCCATTGGGAAATCGGCAGTTGGGTAGCATTCTTAGCTCTCGCTACAATATTGGAATGACTACTTCTCAGGTTTTTCCGAATTCGTATTTGACCCTCAACTACAGGATCGTCCTGCCGAACGGGGAGGACTATATCAATACTTTTGTCGATGGTGCCGCTACTATTTTGATGGGATCTGGACAATTTGCGCCTTGTTTTGAAAAAGTGTTAATTGGTCTTGCTAAAGGTCAGCGCAAAAGCGCTGTGATTCGACCCGAAGAAGCATTTGGTCTTCATAAACAGGAATTAATCCAATTTGTATCGATGGCAACTCTGTTGGCTAATACCGATGAGGTTCCAGAGTTTGCTCCTGGTGATATGGTCGAATTTAATGCACCCAGCGGGGCTCAATACGCCGGTATTCTGCAATCGATTAATGAAGAAGGGGCTTGGTTTGACTTTAATCATCCGCTAGCCGGTAAAGAGTTAATGTTTGAAGCAGAAATCGTAGCCATCCTTTAACTCTCTGAATGCAATGAATAAAACTAAGGAAGATACGATGGGCGAAGCAGGCGAAATCATGTTGGCACAGCCACGCGGATTTTGCGCAGGCGTTGATCGTGCCATCAATATCGTGAACGAGGCACTGCATCGTTTTGGGGCCCCCATTTACGTTCGCCATGAAATTGTGCACAACAAGTACGTGGTCGATGAATTGCGAGACAAGGGCGCTATTTTTGTCGACGAATTGGAAGAAATTCCAAAAGGATCGATTGTTGTCTACAGTGCCCATGGAGTCTCGCAACAGGTTCGACGTGATGCCGAGGCACGGGGATTGCAAGTGTATGACGCGACTTGTCCGCTGGTAACCAAAGTACACGTTGAGGTTATTAAACTTTGTAAAGATGGCTATACGGTTTTGATGATTGGGCATGCTGGCCATCCTGAAGTGGAGGGCACCATGGGTCAAGTCGATTCGGGGGTATTGCTGATTGAAGATATGGCTGATGTTGAAAAACTCCCTTTTTCTGCAGAGGAAAAACTTGCTTTTGTGACTCAAACTACCCTATCGGTAGATGAAACCAAAGAAATTGTCGATGTTTTAATGAAAAAGTTTCCTAAGATTATTCAACCTAAAAAACAAGATATTTGTTATGCCACGCAAAATCGCCAAGATGCGGTTAAGTTCATGGCACCTCAGGTTGATTTAGTGATTGTGGTGGGAAGTAAGGCAAGCTCCAACTCGAATCGCTTGCGTGAATTGGCTGAAAAATTGGGCGTACCTGCTTACATGGTTGACTCGCCTGATCAACTTGAGGCCAAATGGTTTGAGGGTAAGAAACGCGTGGGTTTAACAGCTGGCGCATCTGCGCCCGAAACTTTAGCGCAAGCGATTGTTACGAAGATTCAAGAATTTAGCCCAAGAAGCATCCGCACTTTGCCGGGCGTGGTTGAAGATATTACATTCTCTTTGCCAAAAAATTTAATACACCCTGGTTAAAAATAAGAAGTCTTGAAGGCAGGCTAAGGAAGATCGAAATTAAGCGACTTTCTTAAGTAGCTCTCTCAGAATAGAGCACATTAACTGAATTTCATCTTTGCTGACATTGAGTGCAGGCATAAAGCGAAGTAAATTAGGGCGAGGTGAATTAATTAATAAGCCATCTGGACCATGATCGCGTGCCATATCAACTAATTTTGAGCCAATCTCGCGATCTAAAATGAGGGCGCGTAAGAGACCTTCACCCCGTTCGCCTTGCAAATGAAACTCATCCGATAGTTTCAACAATTCCGTACGAAAAAATAGACCTTTCTCTTTGACGTCTTGCAAAAAACCAGGAGCCAGTAATTGTTCAATGACATTAATACCAACCGCTGTCATTAAGGCATTACCGTTGTAAGTCCCTCCTTGGTCACCAGCCACAAAGCAAGAGACAGCCTCAGTAGCAAGAAGAGCAGCCAGGGGAACACCGCCCCCAATGCCTTTTCCAAGCGTCATGATGTCGGGTTTAATCCCATACAGTTGATGGGCAAAGAGTTCGCCAGTCCGACCAAAACCAGCCTGAACCTCATCAACGATGAGCAAAATATTTTCATCGCGAGTGAGCTCACGCAATGAACGTAAAAATTCACCGGTACAAGGAATCACGCCACCTTCACCTTGAATTGGCTCGACCATAATAGCAACGGTTTTAGGGCTAATTAATTTTTTTACCGAATCCAGATCATTTAAATCCGCTTTGGGAAAACCCGGAACTTGGGGGGCAAACAAAGTATCCCAACCTGGCTTACCCGAGGCACTCATGGTAGCTAAAGTACGGCCATGAAAACTATGATCAAAAGTAATAATTTCGTAAGCGCCATGTTTATGGAGTTGCCCCCATTTCCTTGCTAATTTAATCGCGCCTTCATTTGCTTCGGCGCCGCTATTGGCAAAGAAGACTTTGTGAAAACAACTATTGCTGGTGAGTAGATCAGCCAAACGAATCATTGGTTCGTTATAAAAGGCGGGACTGGGATTAATTAATTTTTGTGCTTGGGCGGTAAGAGCAGCCACCATGCCTGGGTTGGAATGGCCCAAACAATTCACAGCCCAGCCCTGCAAGAAATCAAGATAGCGTTTACCGCTTTGATCAGTTAGCCACGAACCTTTACCCTCAATCATCACGACATCAGGTCGCTTAGTAATGAACATCACTGAATGAGCATTCATTCGGGATTGATCTGAGGTTTTCGCAGGAGTGTTCATTGGGGCTTTATGAAGAATTAGGGTTTATTTTATGTTCATTTGCCATGGGCTAGTTAAGTTGTGTCAGGCTGTGTCAGCGGCACTAGTAAACGAGTCGGCAAAAAACTCCTCCTCCGGTAATCGACACTGCGTAATAAAGTCTTTTTTTGCTGAATTGACCACAATGGGAGCCCCGCATGCATAAACCTGTAAGGCAGACATATCGGGAAAGTCAGCCATGACTGCTTGATGAACAAAGCCTGTTCTGCCACTCCAGCGATCTTCTGGTAGTGCGTCTGATACCACGGGAATGTATTTACAGTTTGGCATACTAGCTACCCAAGACTCACATAATGCATTGAGATATAAGTCGCTTGGACGGCGTCCACCCCAATACAGCGTGAAGGGCCGTGTCGATTTTATTTCTTGCATATGCTCAATAATTGCTTTTACTGGAGCAAGTCCCGTTCCTGATGCCAAGAAGATAATTTCTTTTTTAGAGTCTTCGCGCAAGAAGAAACTTCCGAGCGGTCCTTCAAAACGGAGAATATCTTTTTCCTTTAATTTTTGCGGGCTGGATGGACCACCAAAAACAAAATCGGTAAATAATCCATTCGGCAAATGCCGCAGATGGATTTCAAGCGGACCCTCAAGAT
Organism: Polynucleobacter sp.; assembly: GCA_016462905.1. Taxonomy (GTDB): domain Bacteria; phylum Pseudomonadota; class Gammaproteobacteria; order Burkholderiales; family Burkholderiaceae; genus Polynucleobacter. The sequence continues at coordinate 77,069 of JAEMSI010000002.1, forward strand.
GAGGAGCCGATGCTAAAGAGTAAGCGCGCCGTTTGCCATCTTTTAATAAAAATTCAATATATTGACCCGCTAAAAATTGAAAACGATCGGTTGCCGGGAGTTGTAATTTGAGAATAGCAACATCGTGATTTGGGAAACGAATCTCATTAACGCGGCAGGGGACTTTTCGAACCGGCATATCTCCACCGCCTACTACCTCTCTCACTTCGATTAGTAAGTCACTCTCTGGATGAGCGCAACAAAAGAGAGCGGATCCTAATTTTTCTTCTTCTGAACTTAATGCATTGCTACTGTGTTGACCATGCGTTAACTTGCCCTCAATTAACTTCCCTTTACAGGAGCCGCAAGCCCCATTTTTGCAACCATAGGGGAGGTTAATCCCCTGACGAATGGCTGCTTCTAAAATGGACTCATCCGCCTCGACAATAAATTGCTTGCCGCTTGTTTTTACAGTTATTTGATAAGACAAAACCATTCCTTCCAATAAAACATTACGATATGAACCATGAGCTCCGCTAGCCGCTTTACCAAAAAGTCACGCATCCTGATTGTAGGTTGCGGCGATATTGGTATGCGGGTTGCAAAACATCTCATGCTAAAGCAAGGCAAGGCATTTCAAATCTTCGCCCTTACATCAAAAAAACAACGCTTTGCAGAATTAAGAGCTGCGGGCATGAAACCCATTTTGGGGGATTTGGATCAGGTAGACAGTCTTTGGAGAATCGCCTCAATTGCTTCTACCGTGATTCATTTGGCACCCCCTCAAAATTCAGGCAGTCATGATCAGCGCACACGAAATCTAATCCAAATTTTATCTCAAGCCCCCCATTCTTTACGGAAGTTAGTCTATATTAGTACCACGGGGGTTTATGGTGATCATCAAGGGGGGTGGGTTAATGAGACCACGCCTGTTCAACCCCTTAGCGATCGCGCTAAGAGAAGGGTCGATGCCGAACAAAGCGTGCGATTATTTGGGGCGACACAAGGCGTCTCAATCAGTATTTTGCGAGTCCCTGGAATTTATGCGGCAGATCGCTTGCCCTTGGAGCGAATTCGCTCGCAAACTCCTGCAGTTTTAGCCTCAGAGGATTCGTACTCGAATCATATTCATGCAGATGATTTGGCTCGCTTAGTATGCGCAAGCATGTATTTTGGAAAACCACAAAGAGTCATTAATGCCTGTGATGGCGGCGACTTAAAAATGGGCGATTATTTTGATTTGGTGGCCGATAATTTCAAACTACAGCGAGTCCCGCGTTTACCAAGAAAAGAAGTGAAAGAATTAGTCAATCCAATGCTCTGGTCTTTTATGAATGAATCGCGCCGTATATCCAATCAACGCTTAGACGAATTAAAAACCCCCTTACATTATCCTAGCGTGCTGGATTTTTTAAAAACAATCGAGCGCTAAATTGACTTCCAACTATCTTTCAATCCCACACTGCGGTTAAAAACAGGCTTGTCTATTTTTGAATCAATTGCATCGGCAATAAAGTACCCATGCCGTTCAAATTGAAAACGCTCGCCTGGTTTTGCATGTTTCATGCAGGGCTCTAAATAAGCAGTGATGACTTGTTTTGAGTGAGGGTTGAGGTAATTTAAAAATTCCTTATCGCCACTATCTGGATTGGGGTCATTAAACAAATAATCATAAAGTCTTACCTCGGTTACCAATGCTTCATTTGCGCTAACCCAATGAATATTTCCTTTGACTTTGTAATTATTGGAGTCGGGTGTACCGCTTTTGCTATCCGGAAAATAGTTTGCTGTGACTGCGCTTACTTTTCCATTCGTATCTACTTGATACCCCGTGCACTCAATCACAAATCCGTGGCGCAGACGAACTCGTCCACCGGCCTGATCTCCTTTGGGAGGAAATAAACGGAAGTAGCCTTTGACGGGCTCAATCATGAAATCATCGGCTTCGATCCATAGTTCGCGGGTAAAGTGAAACTCCCGTTTACCCCATTCTGGATGATTGGGGTGTTTGGGGGCAGAGCAAGCTTCACTTTGATTAGCATCAACATTTTCAATGATCAATTTAAGTGGTTTTAAAACGGCTGTTGCTCGATGTGCTTTGACATCGAGATCATCTCTGAGCGCTTGCTCAAGAACGCTCATATCAATCCAGCTATCTGCTTTCGAAACCCCAATTCGTTCACAAAATAAACGCAGACTTTCGGGTGTGTATCCACGCCTACGAATACCGACGATCGTTGGCATACGCGGGTCATCCCACCCATCGACGCGCTGTTCTTCCACCAGCTGTAATAACTTTCTTTTGCTGGTGATGGTGTAAGTTAGATTCAAGCGGGCGAATTCATACTGTTGCGGGAGCGGCCCTGTAAATACTCCGATCTCTTTAAGAGCATTGAGAATCCAATCGTACAAAGGCCGATTATTTTCAAATTCGAGCGTGCAAATGGAATGACTAATATTTTCTAGGGCATCGGAGATGCAATGGGTAAAGTCGTATAGGGGGTAAATACACCAACGATCACCAGTACGATGATGATGCGCATGACGAATTCGATAAATCACAGGGTCGCGCATCATAATATTGGGATGCTTCATATCGATCTTTAGGCGTAAAACATGCTCTCCATCGAGATACTCGCCTGCACGCATAGCGCGAAATAAGACTAAATTTTCGTTTGAGTTTCTTACGCGAAAAGGGCTGTCTTGGCCTGGGGCGCTAAAATTTCCACGTTTGCTATGAATTTCATCGGCGCTTTGACTATCCACATAGGCTTTTCCCGCACCAATTAATTTTTCTGCAAATTCATAAAGCTGATCGAAATAATCGCTGGCGTAATATAAATGTTCACGACCATTTTCTTTCCATTCAAAACCAAGCCAGCGCACTGCATCTAATATACCGTCCACATATTCGGTATCTTCTTTAACCGGATTAGTGTCGTCGAGTCGCATATGGCAACGACCTTTAGTGGGAAGTTGGTTGTAATCCTGCGCTAAGCCAAAATTCAGGCAAATACTCTTTGCGTGGCCAATATGCAAATAGCCATTTGGTTCCGGGGGAAAACGGGTGACCACGGCCGGTAATTCAAGACCGTTCGCATCAACCCGTTTTAAAAATTTGCCCGAGCTTAAATCGTGGTCAATAATCTGTCGCAAAAAATTAGACGGTTCGCTCACCGTGTTTGTGGGCATATTTTTTGTTGGGTTTTTGGGATCTTGCGACATCCCTCTATTGTAGAGAATAAAAAAGCCCGCAATTTGCGGGCTTTTGAAAACAAGCTTGCGTCGAATTATTCTTCGACAAAGACCTCTTCGCGCCCTTTTTTAACTGCCGGAAGGGCTACGATCACCACCAAGATCAGCGAGGCGATCAGGAGGCTTAGCGATAAAGGGCGCGTCACAAACGTAGTGAAATCCCCACGAGCCAATAAGAGGGCGCGGCGGAAGTTTTCTTCCATCATGGGACCCAATACAAAACCCAAAAGAAGTGGGGCGGGTTCGCAGCCTAGTTTAAAGAAGAGGTAGCCCAGCACTCCAAAGCCAGCTGTAATGAAGATATCAAAAGTAGTGTTATTTACGGTGTAAACGCCAATACAACAGAAAACCAGAATGGCTGGGTATAAGAAGCGATAGGGAATCGTTAGCAGTTTTACCCAAATTCCGATCAGGGGGAGGTTTAGCAAAATCAACATCACATTACCAATCCACATCGATGCAATTAAACCCCAGAACAAGGCTGGGTTGCTGGTCATGACTTGTGGACCCGGTTGAATGTTATGAATCGTCATCGCTCCCACCATCAAAGCCATCACAGCGTTGGGTGGAATTCCTAAGGTCAGCAGCGGAATAAATGAAGTTTGAGCCGCAGCATTATTGGCACTTTCTGGGCCTGCAACACCTTCAATTGCGCCCTTACCGAATTCTGCGCTGTGCTTGGACATTTTCTTTTCGACGGAGTAAGCGCCAAACGCTGCTAATGGGGCTCCACCGCCCGGAAGGATTCCCAAAATAGAGCCAATCGTAGTTCCTCTTAGAATCGATGGAACCATGCGCTTGATATCGCTCCATGTTGGAATGAGAGTAGTCACTTTATTAAGGAAAGACTCGTCATTGCCCTTCTTCTCTAGGTTGTTCATAATTTCCGCAAAACCAAATACGCCCATCGCGACAGAAACAAAACCGATGCCATCGCTGAGTTGCGGAATATCAAAGGCGTAGCGCGATACCCCAGAATTGACGTCGGTGCCGATTAGGCCCAGCAAAAGACCCAGCAGGATCATGCCGATCGCTTTAATCAAAGAGCCAGATGCCAATACAACCGCACCAATTAATCCTAATACCATTAAGGAAAAATATTCTGCCGGACCAAATTTAAAGGCTAATTCAGAAAGGGGCGCAGCAAATGCTGCCAAAACTAATGTAGCTACGCAGCCCGCGAAAAAAGAGCCCACCCCAGCTGTAAACAGGGCTACGCCACCACGCCCTCGCCGTGCCATTTGGTAGCCATCAATAGCGGTCACCACCGAAGCGGTTTCTCCCGGGATATTCAAAAGAATGGCGGTTGTAGAACCACCATATTGGGAGCCATAATAAATACCAGCCAACATAATTAAAGCGGCGATGGGGGGTAAGGCATAGGTCGCTGGCAAGAGCATTGCAATCGTTGCGACAGGACCCAAACCAGGCAAAACACCGATTAAGGTGCCCAATACACAACCAAAAAAGCAATACATCAAGTTTTGTAAAGTAAATGCAGTTTCAAAACCGAGCGAAAGATTATTGAGTAATTCCATGGGGTTTCGTCCGATTCTTTAGTTAAGAAAAGCAGGCAATAATTGAAATTGCAATTTCAGGCCTTGCACGAAAGCCAGATAAGTAAACGTAACTAAAATAGCTGCGTTTAGGGCGGTCCCTTTCCAGCCATACTCATGACTCGCGCTAGCTGAGACAAAGACTAAAACCAAAACCGATAATAAGAAGCCGGCAATGGGCAATAAGATTGCATATAAAACCACTGAGCCGGTAATCCAAATCACGATGCGAAAATCCCACTTTCCCATTTTTTCTTCTTTGTTCTTTGCGGACATGGAGTTGAGCAAAATATAAAAGCCAATCGCGGTCATGATTGCTCCTAACCAAAAAGGGAAATAGCCTGGCCCCATTTTGGCAGCAGTGCCCATTTTGTAATTAAGTGCAATTAAGGCAAAGAAGAGTCCAAAAATCATGTACATGATTCCGGCGCCAAAATCTTTCTGATTATGGATTTTCAAAACAATGCTCCTTTTAGTGTCGAATGAATTAATCGACTTTCATTCATGTTGCTCGATTGTAAGGGTATCGTTATCGGGGGCTCTTAAGGGTTTGCCCTAGTTCCTTGCCAATGCGATAATCAAGTCTATGAAAGTCTCCGAAATACGCCAAAAATACCTTGATTTTTTTGCCTCCAAAGGGCACCAAATTGTGGCATCAAGCCCCGTCGTGCCTGGGGATGACCCAACTTTACTCTTTACCAATGCTGGTATGAATCAGTTTAAGGATGTTTTTCTGGGGTTTGATAAGCGCTCCTATCAACGTGCTACTTCTGCTCAAAAATGCATTCGGGCGGGTGGTAAGCACAATGATTTAGACAATGTGGGCTATACCGCTCGGCACCATACTTTTTTCGAGATGTTGGGTAATTTTTCGTTTGGAGACTATTTTAAAAAAGAAGCGATTCAATTTGCGTGGGAATTATTAACCACGGTATTTCAGCTTCCTAAGGATCGATTGTGGGTTACGGTTTATGCAGAAGACGAAGAGGCTTACGCTATTTGGTTAAACCAAATTGGTATTCCAGCCGAGCGGATTGTCCGAATTGGTGATAACAAAGGGAGTCGCTATGCTTCCGATAATTTTTGGATGATGGGCGACACCGGTCCTTGTGGTCCTTGCACTGAAATTTTTTATGATCATGGACCTGAAGTGGCGGGAGGACCTCCTGGTTCAGCCAATGAAGATGGAGACCGGTTCATTGAAATTTGGAACAACGTCTTCATGCAATTTAATCGCGATGAGGCAGGCAATATGAAGCCATTGCCAAAGCCTAGCGTGGATACTGGCATGGGCTTAGAACGAATTGCCGCCGTTTTACAGCAGGTTCATTCGAATTATGAAATTGATTTATTTGTGCATTTGCTAAAAGCTGCCAAGGCTGCAGTAGATAATGCAGGAGCAGGTCATTGCGATGCCAATAGCCCATCCTTGAAAGTGATTGCGGATCATATTCGCGCTTGTAGTTTTGTCATCGTTGATGGGGTGATCCCTGGAAATGCAGGTCGCGGTTATGTGCTACGTCGAATTGCGCGTCGTGCAATTCGGCATGGTTATAAATTGGGCGCACGCCAACCTTTCTTTTATCAGCTAGTGCCTGCTTTAGTGGCTGAGATGGGTGACGCTTATCCTGAATTACGTGCTTCACAAAATAAGGTCATGGAAGTGCTTCAGCAGGAAGAAGAACGTTTTTTCCAAACGATTGCCAATGGCATGGAAATATTAGAAGCGGCATTAGCAAAATCAACTAGCGCCACTAAGATGCTCGATGGTGAGACCGCCTTTCGTTTGCATGACACCTTTGGGTTTCCCCTAGACTTGACTGCTGATGTCTGCCGTGAACGTGGTGTCGCAGTTGATTCTGCTGGTTTTGAGGCTGCCATGGAAAAGCAGCGTGAGCAGGCACGCTCTTCCGGTAAATTTAAGATGACTCAGGGTTTAAGTTATTCGGGTAAACCAACGCAGTTTCATGGCTACGATTTAAATGTACACACAGGCGCTCAAATTACCGCGATCTATCGCGATGGCCTTTCAGTAGACTCAGTCAAAGCAGGTGATCTGGCAGTAATTGTTCTCGATCACACCCCCTTTTATGCTGAATCGGGCGGCCAAGTGGGCGATTCGGGGGAGCTTAGAAATGAAAAATCGCATTTTTCAGTTGCCGATACCTTCAAAATTCAGTCTGATGTTTTTGGTCACCAAGGCGAGGTCTTGGAGGGTGAATTGAAAGTAGGTGATACCTTAGACGCCAAGATTAATTTAATTTCACGGCGTGAGACGATGCGCAATCACAGCGCTACTCATCTCATGCACAAGGCTCTTCGCGAAGTGCTTGGCGATCATGTGCAGCAAAAAGGGTCCTTGGTTGACCCCCAAAAAACACGCTTTGATTTTGCGCATACTGCGCCCGTAAGCCCCCATGAAATTCGACGTATTGAAGATCTGGTGAACGAAGAAATTTTGTCAAATGTGACAACCTCTGCCAAGGTCATGCCGCTAGAAGATGCGCAAAAAACCGGTGCCATGATGTTATTTGGTGAAAAGTATGGATCCGAAGTCAGGGTTTTAGAGATAGGCAGCTCCAAAGAATTGTGCGGTGGAACACATGTGGCTAGAACAGGGGATATCGGTAGTTTTAAAATTACGTCCGAGAGCGGAGTGGCCGCAGGCATTCGTCGGATTGAGGCGGTGACGGGTGCAAATACCATTCGGTTCTTGCAAGAACTTGAGGGGCGCTTACAAGATACGGCTGCGATTCTAAAAACCAACAGCCATGAATTGCCAACCCGAGTTGCGCAATTACAGGATAGTTTGAAGCAGCTCGAGCGCGAAATGCAAAAAGCCAATTCGAAATTTGCTGCCAGTCAGGGAGATGAGTTAGCAGCCAAGGCAATTGAGCTTAAAGGTTTAAAAGTATTAGCGGTTCAATTGGATGGGGTTGATCCAAAGATTTTGCGCGAAACCATGGATACTTTGAAGGATAAATTAAAAAGCGCCGTGATCGTCTTGGCCTCAGTTCAAGATGGCAAAGTGAGTTTAATTGCTGGAGTTACAGCCGATGCCATTAGTAAAGTTAAGGCGGGCGATTTGGTTAATTTTGTTGCCGAGCAAGTGGGTGGCAAGGGTGGTGGTAAGCCAGATATGGCGATGGCGGGGGGGACTAAGCCGGATGGTTTGAAAGCGGCCTTATCCGCAGTAGAGCCTTGGGTGGCAAAACGTCTTGCTTAAGTCTTATGAAATTTTGTGTAATTGATTGGCTGTGATTTAGGAGAGTAGTGTGAGTGAAATGAATTCAATATTAGTCAACCGCGAAGTAGATGCCATCGGCATGAACTGCCCTTTGCCGATTTTGCGGACTAAAAAAACCCTAGCCGAGATGCAAAGTGGAGAAATTTTAAAAGTGAAAGCAACCGATGCTGGTGCAAGCCATGATTTTCCAGCATTTTGCAAGCAAACTGGCAATGAATTAATTGCCACCGAAACTGAGGGCGACACTCTTATTTTTTATCTTAAGCGCCGTTAATATTGAATCGTTTTTGAATCGAGTCGATTACTTGTTGTGGCGTCAGAAGATCTAAGCACTCGCTGCGACTATCGGCTTTATCTTCGCAACCTGCTTTACGACAGGGGACGCAATCGCCAGGGCCTTGCAAAATCGTGACATTTTTTACCGTCTGCGAGCGAGCTCTAATTTGATAAGGCTCTTTACCAATAAAACCATTCGGCCATGGACCATAGTTGGTGGGTGGGGTTGCCCCGAATAAAGCGATGGTTGGAATTTCGCAAGCGGCAGCTAAATGTGTTGCTGAGGTATCAACCCCGATATAGAGTTTTGATTTGAGCAGCACGCTAGTTAATTGAGAAAAACTGAGTGAGCCCGCTGCGTTGATAACCTGCTGACGAGTCTCCATTTTTAATAATGAAAGAATAGCTTGGTTTAGCTCGATATCTTGTTTTGCTGGAGAGGCGCTCAACAAAATCGTAAAACCCTGTTTTACAAGCCACTCCATTAATTCTGCCCAGTAGGCCAGTGGCCAACGCTTATAGGCGTTGAGTGGGCCAGGGTGCAAGACAATCAAACTTACCCCCTGTATTACCTCGTCAATCGATTGAGGAATTTTTTCCGGCACTGGAGGACTAACCCGAATGGGTTGATTAAAAATTTCTTCAGGGTTGGCAAAGAAGGGTTCTAATAGCCTTAATTTTTCCACAATCACATGTTGAAAAAAATAATCAACGCTAACGGTATAAATACAACATCGTTGCTTCCAAATACTTTTCTTTTGAGCGTTTTTTGTGTCATCAACAATAACCCCAACCCGTTTTTTGGACGCCAATATACCGTATAGGTAAGAGCGGTCGCTAGGCTGAGTAATTAAAGCGAGGTCATAGCGCCTAAAGAGCTTTATAAACAACTTTAGATACTCAACCAAACTGGGTCGTTCGGATGTTTCTATCCATGTTTCAATATGAGGATTTCCTTGAATAATGCTCAGTTTATTTTTATATCCCAAGAAATCAAATTGCGCGTTAGGCCAAAGTTCTTTGGCACGCTCAATTAATGGGGTGGTTATCAAAACGTCACCAATTTGACGCGTAGCGATGAAAAGGACGCGTTTTGGATTTAATTTATATTCACTCATTATCGGTCATTGATTTTTAGCGAGAATTTTTTCTCGCACGCGCCGTGCATTTTCCTCGGCCCTAGAGCGATCTTCAATGGAGTGGAAGAGGTGCAATACTTCAGTCGACCATGATCCTGATTTTCGAATCACACCATTCTTTTGTAAACGGAAAACAAAATCTGCATCTTCATGACCCCAGCCAATCATGGTTTCATCAAAACCTTGAATTGCCAGCGCATCGGTTTTCCAGCAAGCCATGTTGCAGCCTTTAATACGACGCCAGACAAATTTTTTATAGTAGCGCCATCCAGCATTTCTTAATTTAATAAAAAGAGGTATGAGTTTATTGATCCCACCTCGACACCTTTCTACCGGGGCATTTTTTTTAAATTGCCTAAAGTCCCAGTAATTGCTAGTAAGTATTTCATGACTTAATTTTTTATCTAACAAGATGCGGCTTCCGGTAACAAGGCAATTTTGTTCTGCTAATAACCGATGTTGTTGAATAAAATCAGGCTGGACAATGCAGTCTCCGTCTAGGAAAATAAGATAATCGCCACCTGCAGCCTGAATGGCTTGATTCAAGATAATTGTTTTTCGAAAACCTAAATCTTCTTGCCACAAATGAGTTATCTTGACTGGAAAGCTGCGCTCAACTTGATTGATTAATCCTTGGGTCGGCGAGCTCGAGCCATCATCAGCAATGACGATCTCAAAATCTAAATCAGTTTGCTGTTGAAGCGATGCCAGGCACTTTGCCAAAGCTTCAGGCCAATTATAGGTAGCAAGAATTACAGAAATAATAGGCATCACTTTTTTTCTTTATTGAGCCGCCATAATTTCATATATCGTAAGTATGTTCCTTGCGCATTCGATTTGGCTAGTAAAAATCCTTGTCGACCATCTAAAAACCCCGCTCTAATAATATAAGTTCTAAAAAATGACCAAGCCCCATGCAATATGGCCTTAAAGGGGGTTGCAGTTTTGCCTTTTGCATAAGCTTGCTTTGCTGAGTCGGTTGAGTAGCGCTGCATTTTTTCCTCCACTTGCTTTGCATTCATAAAGCTGTAATGCAGCATCGGATTTTTTAATTTCTTACTTTGGCCTTGAACAATTAAGCGTTCGTGTACCAAGTCATCCGAAAATTGGGCAAAGCCCCTTTTAAATAGACGATCTACATAGTCAGGCGTCCAACCAGAATGACGCATAAAGCGCCCTAAAAACCAAGAAAGCCTTGGGATGGCGAAGCATACTTGGGAACCAGGGTTTGCCAAGACCCATTTAATTTCTTGCCGCAGTTCTGGAGTAAGCCTTTCATCTGCGTCTAGGGAAATAACCCAATCTCCCGTCGCCATCGCTAAAGCCCGATTTTTTTGGGGCCCAAACCCTGGCCAATCGGGGGGGGAGGCAATTTCAGCAGAATACTGTCTAGCAATTTCTAGGGTGCGGTCGGAGCTCTCGGTATCCACCACAATAATTTGGCTTGCCAGCCCGTCTAGGGAGGCTAAACAATCGGCTAAATTAGCCTCTTCGTTGCGAGTTATGAGAATGGCTGATAAGGTGGGCATAATTCATTATATGAATGCCCAAGACCGTCAATCCCTAAACCGCCTAGTTCGCTATTTACGACCCCATAGTGGCTTGATGATTGGGGCTTTACTTTCCATGGTGGTAGTGGCTGGGGCCGAGACTTCGATTCCCGCCTTAATGAAGCCCCTATTAGATAAGGGCTTTACTGGCGAGATGAATGAAAAGCTATGGCTGGTACCCGCTTTTCTAGTCGGCCTTGCTTTTGTTCGAAGTATGGCTCAATTTTTATCAAATTATTTATTAAGCAGAGTAATTAATGCAATTTTGCTTAAATTGCGTGAGCAAATGTTTCATCGACTTTTGCAAACCAGCACTGAATATTTTCAGAAGAACCCAGCATCCAGCTTGATTAATGCGGTTGTTTTTGAGGTTAATAATGTATTGACCGTGATGGGCGGAATGTTGATCAGTCTAGTGCGCGATTCATTAACTGTAATCGGTTTAATGGGGTATTTGATTTATTTGAATTGGCGCCTAACCCTAGTTGTTTTAATTATTTTTCCGATTATTGCGTATGTGATGAGTATCATTAATCGCCGTTTACGGGGCCTTAATCGTGAACAACAAAAATTAACTAGTGATTTAGCTTATATCGTAGAGGAAGCAGCCGGCGGCCATAAAATCATTAAAGTCCATGGGGGCGAGGATTATGAGATGAAACGCTTTATGGAAAAAGCAGATCGTCTTCGGCAATTTGCCCTTAAGTCGGCAGTTGCCGGCGGGCTCAATCAGCCGATTACCCAGTTGGTTGCTTCAATGGCTTTGTCGATAGTTTTAGTCATTGCGATTATGCAATCAGCCAGTCAGGGAGTCACAGTGGGTGGTTTTGCTGCTTTTATTACTGCCATGCTGTTAGTAATTTCGCCATTAAAACACCTTGCGGATATTAATCAACCCCTGCAGCGGGGATTAACTGCTGCAGAAATGATTTTCGGTTTGATGGATCAGCCGATTGAGGAAGATGAATTCCAAAAATCCGGAATGAAACGAATTGAAAAAGCACAAGGCGCCATTCAATTTGATCACGTGTCATTTTCTTACGATCAAGAGCAGGGTCGCAAAGATGCTCTGATTGATATTAATTTTATTATTCAACCCGGAGAGGTCATTGCTCTGGTTGGGCCCTCTGGCGGAGGGAAGTCAACTTTAGTTAATTTGTTGCCGCGTTTTTTCAAACCAAAGTCGGGCCAAATTCGCTTAGATGGCATTCCTATAGATGAACTAGCACTCCGCGATTTACGTCGGCAAATCGCTTTTGTTAGCCAAGATGTTATTTTATTTAACGATACGATTGCCGCAAATGTTGCCTACGGTTCAAGCTTGTCTGATATTAAGCGTGAATACGTTATCAAAGCTCTCGAGGCCGCTAACTTAAGTTCGCTAATTCAGGATTTGCCAGAAGGTATCGATACCGTGATTGGGGATAATGGAAATCGTCTTTCAGGTGGTCAGAGACAGCGTTTAGCAATTGCTAGAGCGGTTTATAAAAATGCGCCCATATTGATATTGGATGAAGCTACTTCAGCCTTAGATTCGGAATCAGAGCGTCAGGTACAAGATGCCTTGGAGCGGCTAATGATCGGCAGAACTACTTTAGTTATTGCCCATCGCTTATCAACCATTGAACATGCTAACCGTATCGCAGTATTAGATCAGGGCAGAATGGTTGAATTTGGAAGCCATCAAGATCTAATTACAAAAGACGGTGTTTATGCCAACCTGTATAAGTTACAGTTTGCAAATACTTAGGTTTCATAAATTTTTAATTTAAAACAATGTCGTACTGTTCTTGCTGAAAACTCGTTTCAGCTTGCAGTCGTATGGGTTTTCCAATAAAGTCACCGAGCATCGTGAGAAATTGATTTTCTTCCTCAAGAAATAAGTCAATGATGTCAGGCGATGCAACAATACGAAATTCTTTGGGGTTGAACTGACGATGCTCGCGCATGATTTCTCTTAGTATTTCATAGCAAACCGTTTGCGCTGTTTTAAGTTCGCCTTTGCCAGAACAGATGGGGCAGGGTTGACAAAGAATATGTGCCAAGGATTCGCGGGTGCGTTTTCGCGTCATTTCAATTAAGCCTAGACTAGAAAAATCACTCACACCTGTTCTAGCGTGGTCGCGCTGTAAATTTTTTTTCAGTTCGTTTAAAACTGCAACTTGATGATCTATATTTAACATATCAATAAAATCAATCACAATAATTCCGCCCAGATTGCGTAACCGTAGTTGTCGTGCAATCGAGTGCGCCGCTTCCAGATTCGTTTTAAAGACAGTGTCATCTAAATTTCTAGCGCCAATAAAGCTGCCCGTATTGACATCAATGGTTGTCATCGATTCGGTTTGATCGATGATTAAATACCCTCCTGACTTTAGATCAACTCGGCGACCTAAAGCTTTGTTGATTTCAGATTCGATATCAAAGAGATCGAATAGAGCACGTTCACCTCGATAAAGGACCAGCTTATCAAGTAAGTTTGGCGTATAAGTACGAGAAAATAGTTTTAACTTTTCAAAATTCTCGGACGAATCAATTCGGATTTGCGACGTGGATTCGCTAGTAAGATCACGCAGAACCCTTTCAGCTAAACTGAGATCTTGATACACAAGCGCTGGTGCGGGCTTTTCGGTAATCGCCTTTTCAATCGTATGCCAACTAGTTTGCAGGTATTGCAGGTCATGCTGAATCTCTTCATCTGAAGCATCTTCGGCGCTGGTTCGAACAATCAGCCCCCCTACAAAGGCAGGGCTAATTAAACTGAAGAGTCTATTTTTTAATTTTTCTCGATCTTCAGGCGCGGTAATTTTTTGAGAGATACCGATGGGAGATTTGCCATCCTCCCCATTTCTTTCTTTGGGTAGGTAGACTAAATTTCGTCCAGCAATACTAACTTGACCACTGAGACGAGCTCCTTTACTTCCCAAGGGATCCTTAAGAACCTGAACCAAGATAGTTTGCCCTTGGAATAAATGCTTTTCAATTTGCGTATTGTTTTGGTTACCTGTTTCAGAAATAGCTAGATCGTTAAAGTGAATAAACGCTGCACGTTCTGCACCAATATCAACAAAAGCCGATTGCATCCCTGGTAAAACTCGTAAGACTTTTGCTAGGTATATATTTCCCACTATGCCGCGTTGACGGGTTCGTTCAATATGCAGTTCTTGGACTGCATTTTGCTGAATAAGCGCCACCCGGGTTTCTTGCGGGGTGATATTAATTAAAATTTCTTCACTCATAAAAAAGACAGTTTTTATTTATGTGGATTAAGTGTAAATTTTACTTCTGCTTGGATTAGTAATTGAGCGGTTTCGTAGAGAGGTAGGCCCATAATGCCACTGTGACTACCTTGAATCTGTTTAATGAAAGTACTTGCTAGCCCTTGAATTCCATAAGCACCTGCTTTCCCAGCATGCTCGCCTGAATTAATGTATCTTTGTATTTGTTGCTCACTAAGTTTGCTAAATTCGACGGAAGAAATCTGTAGCGCTGTTACGGGCTGGCTATCTTGATTGATTTGAATGGCTACCGCAGTCATTACGTGATGTGATTTTCCGCTTAGTAAACCCAAAATTCGTTTTGCATCTGCTTCGTTTTGTGGCTTAGCCAAAATTTCTGCCTTTGAGTCTTTGAGAAGACTAACTGTGGTGTCAGCACAAAGTATAGGAGCCCAAGTCATTGTTGGCTGGCTGGTTTTTAGCATTTGCCAGCGTTTTAATGCAGCTGCGCATTTTGCCAGTGTGACTCGCTGAACATAGACTTTAGGGTCTTCGTTTGTTTGAGGTATTTCGAGCGCTTCAGCGTCTTTTTGTGAAACGGGAAGCAAAAGCTCAAACTGCACACCCATTTGATGAAGTAATTCCTGCCGACGAGGACTTTGTGAGGCTAAATAAATAAAGGAATACAAAAAATCTTACTCCCGATGGTATGGGTGGCCTTGTAGGATAGTCCAAGCACGGTAAAGTTGCTCAATTAACAGGACCCGAGCTAAGGCATGTGGCAGAGTGAGACTAGATAGGCGCCAGATTGCTTTGGCCGTGTCTTTCGCGCTTTGATCTAAGCCATTAGCTCCTCCAATTAAAAATGCGACATCATGACCATTTTGTCGCCATATTTTTAACTCATTAGCGATGTTTTGCGTGGATATGTCTTTGCCGTGTTCATCAAGGGCGATTACAAAAGATCCGTTTGGAATCGCGGCGATTATTTTGAGGGCTTCTTTAGCGGGATTAGTATCTGGCTTGATTTCTTTTAATTCAATCGCACAGTCAGACGGCATCCGCTTTAGGTAGTCGCGAGAAATTAATTCAACCCATTCGGGCATCTTATGGCCAACACAGATAACCCATAATTTCATTGAATTACTCGTCGTCAGCCATATCCTCAGAGGCCTTCACTAATTTTTTGTTACTGGCCAACTTTACTCGAACTGGTTTATCGCCCCAAATACCTTCTAGCTGATAGTAAGCTCGTAACATGGGTTGTAAAATATGAACCACGATATCGCCACAATCTACCAAAACCCATTCACCCGTTTCTAAGCCCTCGATTGAAATAATTTCACCCCCATGCGCCTGAACCTCTTCCTTGACTGCTAGCGCAAGAGAACGGGTTTGTCTGTTGCTGCTTCCGGTCACAATGATAATTCGATCAAATAGTTCGCTTAATTTAGCCGTATCGTAGACGCGAATATCTTGCGCCTTAACGTCTTCTAGGGCATCAATAATGACGCGTTGCAGTTTGCGCAGATCCATATCAGTCTTTAGTGTAGTGTTTTTATAAATGGGGTTGATAAAGTTTTAATTTTTTAATTAATTCGTATATTAATGGTGGTAATGCATTTTGTAACGATGCATCATTGTTATCGCTTAATTGTTGGCGAATTTGATTTGAGGCAAGATCGACTGAAAGCTCGTTATCAAGGTAAATCATTCCATAAGAATGAGTTTCTAAATCACCACTAATCGTTGTTTTGTGAGACTGATAGAAACTTTGAAGCATTGGCTTTGATTGAATCTCTCGCTCGATCGAGTAATTCGGGCGATTGGCAACTGCAATATGGATGTGGCTTAGCAAATCACGCCAATCATGCCAAGTGGGTAGGCTCATAAAGCTATCTGCCCCCATTAAAAAAATGAAAGACGCATTGGGGTTGAGGCTGTTACGCAATTCTTTTACGGTATCAATCGTTAGGCTAGGTCCAGGACGATCTACTTCAATGCGATTTAAAGTAACTTGACATGGCAAATTCATTTTCTTTAAGGAGTCTCTTAGGGTCTCGACGGCGGCGTTACTGAGCAAGACCCGATTTTCTGCAGACGTAATATCACTGCTTTTTTGCCATGGATTTCCACTGGGAATCCAAATCAACTCATCTAATGTAAAAAGCTTACAAAAGTGCTCTGCTAGGCGAATATGACCCCAATGAGGGGGATCAAATGTCCCGCCAAATAAGCCAATCTTGCGAAGTGCGTTATGGTTTACGGTGGAATTCAATGCAGATTTAACTAAGCCAATCACGCGGCTTTAAATAGTAGTCGTACAGTTTAGCTTCGGGTGTGCCTGCTTGAGGTTGCCAATTGTATTTCCAGGTAACCACGGGGGGCATTGACATTAGGATTGATTCGGAGCGTCCGCCCGACTGCAGACCAAAGATAGTGCCACGGTCAAATATTAGGTTGTATTCAACATAGCGCCCGCGACGGTATTCTTGGAAATCCTTTTCTTGCTGACTAAATGGTTCTTGATAGCGTCTTTTTAGAATCGGTAAGTAGGCATCGATAAAAGCATCCCCTAAAGAGCGGAGCATGGCAAAACTTTTTTCGTATCCTAGTTCATTAAAATCATCAAAAAATACTCCACCGATTCCACGGGGCTCATTACGATGTTTCAGATAAAAATATTCATCACACCATTTTTTAAACCGCGGGTATAGATCTTCGCCAAAAGGAAGTAGGGCGTCATGGGCTGTTTGATGAAAATGGCGGCAATCTTCATCGAAACCATAATAAGGGGTCATGTCAAATCCCCCGCCAAACCACCATACCGGTTCTTGATTGGGTGCTTGCGCAATAAAGCAACGCACATTCATATGCGTAGTGGGTGCCTTGGGGTTGAAGGGGTGGAAGACCAGCGAGACGCCCATTGCTTCAAAGCTACGACCCGCTAGTTCAGGGCGATTTTGCGTAGCAGAGGGAGGTAGTTTTTTGCCACTAACGTGAGAAAAACCAACCCCACCTTTTTCTAAAATAGTGCCATTTTCTAAAATGCATGTGCGTCCAGATCCTTGTAGAGGACTATCGCTGGGTTTTTCCCAGCTATCAATTAGAAATTCTTTGCCATCAAGCGCACTAGTAGCTTGGGTGATGCGATTTTGGAGATCTAATAGGTAATTACGGACTTCATTAATATCGATCTTGGAAGACGTGGTTACCATTTATTTGAGCGCTCTATGTCCAATATCGTTACGATATTGCATTCCATTAAATTGAATCTGTTGAATTAAATCATAAGCCTTTTGTTGAGCGCCGCGGAGAGTTCCTGATAAACCAATGACGCAAAGGACTCTGCCACCGCTAGTCACGATTTTTCCGTCGATAAGTTGGGTGCCGGCATGAAAAACCATTTGCTCACCATCATCCGACACTACACTTGACGGAAGCCCATGAATAATATCCCCCAGTTTTGGGGTATTTGGATAGTTTGCGGAGGCGATTACGACACCCAATGCAATCCGGCGATCCCACTCCAATTCAACCTCATTTAATTTTCCATCAACCGCCTGATTTAAAGCAAAGACTAAGTCACTCTTGAGGCGCGCCATAATCGGTTGCGTTTCGGGATCACCCATTCGGCAATTAAATTCTAAGGTTTTTACCTGACCACTAGGATGAATCATTAAACCCGCATAAAGAAAACCCGTATAGGGAATACCATCTGTAGCCATTCCTTGTACAGTGGGCATAATAATTTCACGCAGTACTTTTGCGTGTATTTCGGGGCTGACTACAGGTGCTGGTGAGTAGGCCCCCATACCACCCGTATTGGGTCCTAAGTCACCATCTAGCAAGCGCTTGTGATCCTGGCTGGTAGCTAGAGCGAGCACGTGTTTGCCGTCAACCAAGACGATAAAACTCGCTTCTTCACCTTCTAAAAATTCTTCAATCACGACTCTAGCGCCTGCATCCCCTAATTGATTATCAGATAGCATCATTTCTACTGCAGCATGAGCTTCAGTTAGGTTCATTGCCACCACTACACCTTTACCAGCCGCTAATCCATCCGCTTTAATAACAATCGGAGCACCTTTTAATTCGATGTACTCATGCGCTTCAAGGGCATTTGAAAATGTGCGATATTCGGCGGTTGGGATTTGGTGCCGTTTCATGAAAGACTTGGCAAAGTCTTTAGAGGATTCGAGTTGCGCTGCTAATTGGCTGGGTCCAAATATACGCAAGCCTTGATTACGAAAGACGTCAACGATACCCTGAGCTAAGGGAGCTTCTGGACCAACTACAGTCAGGTGAATTTTTTCTCGCTTAGCGAAATCGGCCAGATCCTGTAAATCACGAAGGGCAATATTTTCAATCCCATCGATTTTATTTTTGGCTAATGCTGTGCCACCATTACCAGGCGCAACGTACACTTTCTGTACGCTTGGCGATTGCGCCATTTTCCAAGCTAATGCATGCTCTCTGCCGCCGGACCCAATTAATAAAATTTTCATTCGATGATTTTCGCTAAAACCTTATAAGTTTGTATTGCTATAGACTTGCTGAACGTCATCTAAGTTTTCTAGAGCATCTACTAATTTTTGCATTGCCTCAGCCTGTTCTTCGTCGAGCACAATTTCGTTTTCAGCACGCATGGTTATTTCGGCTAATTCGGGTTTCATGCCAGATGAAATTAGAGCATCTTTAATACGTGCAAATTCAATCGCTGAGGTGATGACTTCAATCGCCCCATCTGCTTGCGTAATAACATCTTCAGCACCTGAATCCAAAGCTAGCTCCATTAATTTTTCCTCATTCGTCCCTGGGGCGAATAAAAGTTGTCCGCAATGTTTAAATAAAAAAGCCACTGAGCCTTCTGCCCCCATATTGCCATGGTGTTTAGAAAAGGCATGTCTTACTTCAGCCACTGTTCGGGTGCGATTATCGGTCATGCAATCGACAATCACAGCGGCACCGTTGATGCCATAGCCCTCATAACGAATTTCTTCGTAATTCACCCCCTCCAAGGAACCAGTTCCCCGCTGAATTGCGCGTTGTACATTATCGTTGGGCATATTCGATTCTTTCGCTTTATCAATGGCCAGACGCAAGCGGGGGTTTGCTGTAAGGTCACCTCCACCCAGGCGGGCAGCGACTGTAATCTCTTTAATTAACTTAGTCCAAATTTTCCCGCGTTTTTCGTCTTGACGACCTTTACGGTGCTGAATATTGGCCCATTTTGAATGACCGGCCATAGAAAACCTTCCCTTACATTAAATGATTTTGGGCAGTGCCTAAAATCAGCCATTTCACCCGAATACCTAATTTTAGGCAAAATAGCGACTCACTAGGAAAAAAATACAAACTTAAGTTTGATTTAAAGTAAAAAATAATTGGGAGAGAAAATGTCTAAGATCACCACAAAAGCGATTCGAATAAATGAAGTAGGGCCTCCAGAGGTCATGAAATACCTTGATGTTGAATTAGGAGAGCCTGGTCCTGGCGAGGTTTTGATTCGTCAAAAAGCCTGTGGCCTGAACTATATCGATATTTATTTCCGGTCTGGTTATTACCCTCAACCTTTACCTGGCGGGATCGGAATGGAGGGATCGGGGATTATTGAAAAACTGGGCTCAGGCGTTGAACATGTCAAAGTAGGCGATCGGGTTGCTTATGCAGGGCGCCCTACTGGTGCCTATGCCGAAGCACGAATTATGCCCGCTGATATTTTGGTGAAGTTACCCGATGCCATTTCTTTTGAAACTGGCGCCGGTATGATGATGCAGGGTTTAACAGTTCAATACTTATTGAATGATGTGTATAAGGTTCAAAAAGGCGATACCGTTTTGTTTCATGCGATTTGTGGAGGGGTTGGGTTAATTGCCTTGCAATGGCTTAAGGTAGTCGGCGCCAATGTCATTGGTACAGTTAGCAGTAAAGAAAAAGCCGATATTGCAAAAAGCTACGGATGTGATCATGTTATTTTGTATCGCGATGAGGATTTTGTTGCTCGCGTTAAGGAGATTACTGCCGGCAAAGGCGTTGCAGTTGCCTATGATGCCGTAGGTAAAGATACGTTTATGAAAACCCTTGATTGCATTTCACCTCGAGGTATGGCGGTTACCTTTGGAAATGCCTCTGGATCGGTTCCGCCCTTGGATTTAAGTTTGCTGGGTACCAAGGGTTCTTTGAGAGTCTGTAGACCCACCATTGCTTCCTATGTCTTAAATCGAAGCTTGCTAGAGCCAATGGCCGTTGATTTGTTTAATCGCGTCACGAGCGGGCAAGTGAAGATTGAAATTAAACAGGTTTATGCCTTAGCAGACGCAGTCCAAGCCCATCGCGACCTTGAGGGCCGTAAAACCACAGGAACTTCAGTATTGATCCCCTAGATAGAGGGGGGAAGTAAATTCAAAAAGGGTAAAATTCACATTCTTGTATTTTCACCAGCCTCGGTGATGGAATTGGTAGACGTGCCGGACTCAAAATCCGGTGCCGCAAGGCGTGTCGGTTCGAGTCCGACCCGAGGCACCAGATAAAAAAGAATCTAAGAAGACTTCTTTTTTATTCAGATAGGCTGGCTATTTACTTGGAATAGAATCCGGCAAACTTTTCCAGTTGTTCACAAATTCAATAAATTCATTAATTGGAAGTGGTTTACAGTACAAATAGCCCTGATATAAATCGCAGTCATTCTGCCTTAAGAATTTTTCTTGTTCTTTAGTTTCGACGCCTTCAGCGGTAATTTTAATTCCCATGCTCTTGGCAAGACTGATGATGGTGACAATTAAACTGCGGGATGTTAATTCCTCCGATATTTCATCAATAAAAAACTTATCAATTTTTAATTCATCAATGGGTAATTTTCTTAAATAGGATAGAGATGAATAGCCCGTTCCAAAATCATCTAAGGATAATTTAATTCCATAGGACTTGATAGCGGCCAATACCGTGGTAACTTCGTCAAAGTTAGATATAAAAATGGACTCAGTTAGCTCTAAACGGAGTTTAGTAAAGTCAGCAAGATGCTCCTTTAGGTAGCGCACAAGAATGCTAAGAAATTCTCTTTGTTGAATTTGTTTGGCGCTGATATTAATCGATAAACTCATCTCATTTAGCTTTGGCAATTTCGACCATTCATGTAATTGGATCGCGGCATTCTCAATTACTAATTTACCCAAATCGTTGATTAGGCCATTTTTTTCTGCAGCCGGGATAAAAATATCCGGAAGCACTTCGATGCCATCCGAAACCTCCCATCGAATTAAGGCCTCAGCACCAACAATATTGAGTGATTGGTCAAACTGAGGTTGATAAAAGAATGTAAATTGCTTTTTATTAATTGCAATTTTTAACTTCTCAATTAAATTGGTATTGGAATCAAATGCTTTTTGTAAATCGTCATTAAATAATCTAAAACTATTTTTGCCATCCATTTTGGCTTGATACATCGCAATATCAGCTTCTTTAATGATCTTTTCAGGATCGGATTCATCCATTCCAAATAAGGAAATTCCGATACTGGCACTACTTCGGTATTCGATTCCATCAAGATAGTAAGTTTCTGAAAGTTTGTTTAATATTTTGATTGCAATTAAATTTACCGTTTCAATTGCTTCCTTTATTTCGGTATCAAGATGAGTTAATAGAAGGACAAACTCATCGCCTCCAAAGCGCGTAACTAGGTCGTGTCTGCGAACGCACTCCATCAGTTGTTTGGCTACTTTTTGTAGTAGTAAGTCGCCACGATCATGACCAAATTGGTCATTTAGTGCTTTAAAGTTATCCAGATCAATGAATAAAATCGCACAATGCATTTTTTTAGCTTTGCATTCTAGGATTGAGCGATCCAGTTTTTCAACCAACATGGTTCGATTGGGAAATCCAGTAACACTATCTGTGTAGGCCAAGGTCTCCAATTTATTTTTAGCATTCCCTAATTCGGTTTCTGCGGCAATGCGTTCGGATAATTCTAAAAGGATTAAATTATTTGCCCTAAGGAGGTATGTGATACAAACAAACAAGAAGCCCAGGCCAAATATAAGGAGCCCAAGAATCCATCCAAAATCAACAAAAATTGGGGGGGCATATACAGCTTCTGGAATGGTGACCGTAGTGATAAAAGGGTAGTTATTGACTACCCGAGAAGCTACCATCCTGGGTTCTGATGGATTATTCGTAGTAAAGCGGGGCATATCAGTAACTAGAAATCCATGCTTTAGTTTGCGATCGCTGATAATGATTTTGGTAGCGCTACTCATATTTTTCTGACCAACTAAATCGTCAACGAAGGGCCAACGAGTCATGAGGGTATAGTCATTTCGATAGAGGCTAATGGAGATGCCATCGCCAAGATGCGAACCCATTTTTTTGTAAAAATCAGAAAATACTTCTGCCGATATCCCGATTAGAACCACTCCTAAAAATTGGTTTTGGCTATTATTAATTCGCTTGGCTAAGTAAAAAACCCATTTGCCATTTCCCTTATTTTTAACTGGCTCACTATAAAAAGTATTTTTGTCATTATTGCTAGAGAGCCATTTAAAATAATCGCGATCCGATAAGTCAATGTCAGGCGGGGGATAAGAGCGAGAAAAATTCAGTACTTTTCCATCAGCGGCTATAAAAGTCGCCACATCTAAAATCGGATTTTCTTTTAATTTTTGCTGTAAAAACTGAAACGATTTTTCGGTGGCGGTAAAAGTTTGATAACTTTTTTTATTCTCGACTTTTGCAAATTCAATCAATTCAACAATATTATCTAGAGCAGTATTAGCGGAAAAAAAAGTTTGAGTGGAATGTTCGCTAAGACTAAGGGTGATTCTCTCGAGCTGCTCGCTCCATTCCTTTTCTGCATTTTGTCGAACCAAATAAATCGATATTATGGCCGTCAGTATAAAAATCATCGATAGAAAAAGACCGCCCGCAATAATGATGCGATTTCTATTTTTGATATCTTTTAATTGGGGATGTTTAGACAAGATTGATATTTAAATTTGGTAATCAATTGCATCGCTTGACATGGCTTGCTCAACAATCTTTTTTGTTAAAGTTGGTGAGAAGAGTTCAATAAAAGTAAAAATGAAAGATCTTAAATAGGCGCCCTGTTTAATTCCAAGATGAGTTATATTGCTGCCAAATAACTGTCCAGCAGGGATTGCCTTTAATTGTTTATCGCGATCCGCATCATAGGCAACTCCCGCAACAATACCAACCCCCATCCCATTTTCAACATAAGTTTTAATCACATCGGCATCAATTGCTTCAAGTAGTATATCTGGCACCAAGCCTCTTTGGGCGAAAGCGGCATCGATTTTGGCCCTGCCTGAAAATGCCTTGGCATAGGTGATGAGGGGAAATTTAGCCAAGGATTCAAGCGTTATATTGGTTTGATTAAGAAGTGGATGCCCGATTGGTAACACTATGGCGTGCTGCCATTGATACCCAGGAAGAGCCAAGATACCTGGCTTATTCGCGATACCTTCAGTAGCAATGGCAATGTCAGCACGATCATATTGAAGCATTTCGGCGATTTCCATTGGGTTTCCCTGCTGAATACTGACACGAACCTTTGGAAATCGTTTGGTGAACTCTCCTAAAACTTTGGGCAGGGCATAGCGAGCCTGAGTATGTGTTGTAGCAATGACAAAGTTACCTTGGTCTTGATTGGCAAAATCATCTCCAACCCGTTTTAGGGTTTCCATTTCATTCAAAATGCGTTCTATCGAAGCAAGAATGCGCTTACCAGGCTCGGTAAGGGAGCGAATTCGTTTTCCATGGCGGCGGAATATTTCAACACCAAGCTCATCCTCTAATTCAATAATTGCTTTGGATACCCCAGGTTGTGAAGTGAAAAGTGCCTTGGCAGCCGATGTCAGGTTGAAGTTTTGTCGAACAGCCTCACGAACAAAGCGAAATTGATGAAGGTTCATATTGATGAATGCTGGTTATACGCGGGAGACCCACTTCAGGGCCACCATCGCTAAACAAAAGTAAATCAAAGGAGGGAATATTGCGGTAAATATCGCTGGCCATGACCCCAGCAGGCCTGCGCTTGAAAATAAAGTATTAAATAGCTGGAAGCTCATTCCGAGCATAATGCCGCCAAAGATTTTGATGCCAACGCTACCGGTGCGAACTTTTAAATACGCAAACGGAAGTGCTAATGCCAGCATGATAAAAATAATAAACGGATAAATCACCTTTTTCCAAAAGGCAATCGCATGTCGTTGCGTATCTTGTTTATTGACTTGTAGATGATGAATAAATCGCCCTAAACTGAGGATCGACATTTTTTCAGGGCTGATTAAAAGTACCCCAAGAATTTGGGGAGTCACTTCAGAATCGAGACTTAACTTTGGAATAGTTTTGGTGCTGGCTGAGTAAACTGGATCGAGGGGGTTTGATGTACGTACTTCTTTAAAGCGCGTTTCAGAAACATCATTTAGCTCCCACACTCCATCCTCATTAAATTTGCCAGTATTAGCAATGCGAATCGATAAAAGCCGATACTGCGGATCAAATTCGTACATTCGAATTTGACGAATAGTATCGTTTTTATCAATCGAACCTACATTCACATAACGTACTCCGGGGCGAATTGGTCCAACCCCATCCTCGTCGCGTAATTGATCTTTTACCCATACCCCTGAACGAAATTGGGTTGTAAAATTCGAACCCAAGGCTTGCATTCGAACTCGTTCCGAGATCGATTCTGCATAGGGGCCCAATACTTCGCTAATTAATAAAGTCAATAAGACCAAGGGAAGCGAAATTTTTCCCAGCGAGATCAAACTTCGTTTGGCATCTAAGCCAGCAACTCTTAGTATGGTGAATTCAGATTGACTGGCAAGCATGGCAAAAACATAAATACTGCCAATTAAGCCTGCAATGGGAATAATTTCAACAATGCGGTTCGGCGCCTTAAGCAAAACATGCAATAAGGCGATGGGTAAAGTATATTTCCCGGTAATGGAGCCCAGCTCTGCAAGCACATCGAAAAACAAAAAGAGCGCCGTTAGGGCAAAAAGAATGAAGGCAAAACTGATATAGATCTGTTTTGCCAAGTAGCGTTCGTAGATGCGAGGAAAGAGCCAGCTCATTTTCTTATCAAAAACCGTGGAAGTTGCCTGCGCCACCAAGCGATTGATGGATTAATCCGATTGCGAATCAAAAATAGGGCAATCACCAATGCGAATACATGAATTGGCCAAATTGCCAATGCGAAATTAAGCCTTCCTTGTGAGACGTAATTTTGACTCAGGTTCAATAGATTGCTATAGAGCAGATAAAGTAAAACCGCGTAAAACAACGCTGTGTAGTTGCCTAACCGAGGGTTTACATAGGCAAGGGGAATAGCAATGAAAACTAATCCAAGTGCCATTAAGGGCAGGCCCATTCGCCAGAGTAATTCACCCATGTGCGAATTAATCAAGGCAGGGTTATCTTGATTGATTAACTCCAGGACTGTTTTTTCTCGGTCGCGTGGATTAGGTGGTTTAATTTCTTTGTTACGGAGTATGGTCTCGTATTGATCAAATTCTAGAATGCGGAAATTGGCTTGGGTTGGTTGCCCCTCATAACGACGGCCATGCGATAAAACCACTTTTTTTTCTCCGTTGACTGAATTTTCAATATAGCCATCAGCAGCTACCACAATACTCAGTTTTTGATTGCGGTTATCTGCGACAAAAATATTTTTTACTAATCCCTTATCTATATCTAGTTCTTCAATAAAAAAAACCCGGTCGGCTTTAGCGGACTCACGAAATTGGCCAGCTGTTACCATAGATACATCATCGCGTTGTTGAAAGCGCTGACTAATAATGCTCGATTCACGATTCGCCCAAGGCCAAACAATTAAAGCCAGTATGCCGATTACCACAATGAGCGGCCAGGCAAATTTAAATATCGGACCTATTAAATTGGTGATGCTAAGACCACTTGCGAACCAGACAATCATCTCAGAGTCTTTATACCAACGAACCAATACGATTAAAACTGCAATGAACAGAGAGACGGTAAGCAATACCGCCATATAAGCTAATGTGGCTAGTGCAATGAGAACTAAAGCATCTTCGGGGTTGACTGATCCATTTGCTGCAAAACCTAAAATACGAATTACCAGCGTGGTAATCATGATGGTAACCAGCACCAAAAAAACTCCCCCTGTAGTTAGGCTGAGTTCACGTCGCAGGGCTTTTTCAAAAATCATTTAGAGTGGGCAAAAAGTCATTATTTTTTTGGTAGGTGGATAATAGAGACAATCGTTTTAGTTTGGATCTGCCAATAGGCCTATTTAGGCAGGCCTATATTAGGACCCCAATTCAGAATCTTAAAGGATTAAAAAGAAGCCATGACAATTCAATTTAGCACGAAAACTCTTGCCGAAACGGATTTTAAAAGCCCCAAAGCATTAGGCGCGGTCGCTGCATTGCAAACCGATTGTTTGGTCATTGCTTATCGAGGAGCGGTTGGTGGGGGGGTCGGTGAAAATTTGATGAAATTAGACCGATTGACTGGGGGCGCCATTGCACGGGCAACGGAATTAGGCGACTTAGAAAACAAGCTTGGGGCCACCTTAATCTTAAGGAGTGAACCGGTATGGCTTGCGAACGGCCTCAGGGCAAGAAGGCTCCTTTTAGTGGCTTTGGGCGAGGATGGTGATTTGACTGCATTTGCTAAGGCAGCGCGAGCTTGCGCAAAGGCTTTGAGCGGATCGGGTATTAAAAATGCCACTTTAGTTTTGCAATCCTTTTTCCCTTCCTCAAAAACAGGATTAACAGCAAGTATGTTGCATGAGAGGGTCCGTTTAATTTCGCAATTGGTCGGTGAACAGGTTTATCGTTTTGGGGCCCGCCAACCAGAGATGAAAACTAAACCAAAAGAAAAAGCAGATAACTTGGCCGAGCTGACTTTTTTAGTCAATACCAAGCAGGCAACTTTGGTTAAAGTGGCTGTGCGTGAGGGCGATGCCTTGGTCAACGGTATGAATCTTGCCAAGGATTTAGGTAATTTACCCCCCAATGTGTGTAATCCAAGTTACTTAGCCAATTCTGCAAAACAATTAAGCAAAAGTACTAAATTAAAAGTACAGGTACTAGAGGAAAAGCAAATTGAATCTCTTGGAATGGGAGCTTTCTTGGCTGTCACTAAGGGCTCAGAAACCCCGCCAAAATTTATTGTGATACGTCATGATGGCGGTAAAGCAAATGATGAACCTATTGTATTGGTTGGCAAGGGCATTACTTTTGATACGGGGGGTATTTCCTTAAAGCCAGGTGAAGCGATGGATGAAATGAAATATGACATGTGTGGGGCGGCTTCGGTGATGGGAACGATGTATTCAGTAGCACTTTTAAACCTAAAGCGCAACGTCATTGGTGTCATACCTACCTGCGAAAACATGCCTTCTGGAAAAGCATCTCGACCAGGCGATATTGTAAAAAGTATGTCGGGTCAGACCATAGAAATTCTTAATACCGATGCAGAAGGGCGTTTAATTTTATGCGATGCCCTCACTTATGTAGAGCGATTTAAACCCAAAGCGGTAATCGACATCGCTACCTTAACGGGGGCTTGTGTGATTGCCTTAGGAAGTGTCCATAGCGGATTGTTTTCGAATAACGAATCCTTATCCAATGCTTTGATCACTGCCGGGCAAGCCTCTTTAGATACGGTATGGCGCTTGCCTTTGGATGCCGCTTATCAAGAACAGTTGAAATCGAATTTTGCTGATATGGCCAATATTGGCGGCAGGCCAGCGGGAAGTGTAACGGCAGCCTGTTTTTTAGCGCGTTTTACTGAAAAGTACAACTGGGCGCATTTGGACATCGCTGGTACGGCATGGAAAGGCGGGGCTGCTAAAGGTTCTACTGGACGTCCTGTGCCCTTGCTACTCAATTATTTGTTAGCTCTTCATTAGGCGTTCATGAGAGCATAAATAATTCCTTTATGGCAAGAATTGATTTTCATAGCAATGTAGCAGATAAGCTTTTGTACGCATGTCGTTTGGCGCGTAAAATTATGAGCAGCAGTGAGGATCAGAATCGTACGATTGTTTTTACTGGAGAGATCGCCGATCTAAAAAAATTAGATGGCCTTTTATGGAGCTTTAGTAAAACCGATTTTCTACCACATTGTTTTGCTAGCGATGATACGGCGCAAGAAACACCCGTTATCCTGGTGGCAAGATCTGCTTTAGGGGATTTAAAAGCATTGCCGCACAATGATGTATTTGTACATTTATCGAATCAAATGCTACCAGACATCGATTCAATCATTGCTCGTTTTCCCCGTTTAATTGAGATAGTCAGTATTCTTGAGGACGAGCGATTAGCGGGCCGTGAGCGCTATAAAGCTTATCAAACTTTAGGTCACGAGTTGCATCATTTTGACCAATCGAAAAATAATCCAAACTAATTTATAAAAATGAAGCCCCATGTTTATTCATCCTGAATTTGATCCTGTTGCGATTCGCATTGGTTCGTTTGGTATTCATTGGTATGGATTGATGTACTTAATGGCCTTTGGACAATTTTTGTTATTAGGTCGACTGCGAATTACAAAAAGCCAATGCCAGCATTTGCAATGGCAATTTAAGGATATCGAAGATCTATTATTTTGGGGTGTTTTGGGTGTTATTTTGGGGGGTCGCTTAGGCTACGTGATTTTTTATATGCCTAGTTTCTATTTTGCTAATCCGCTCAGCATATTCAAAATTTGGGAAGGCGGAATGTCCTTTCATGGCGGCTTAGTTGGCGTCATTTTCGCTTTGTATGGGTTTGCGCGCATGCGTCAGATGCGTTTTTTAGTAGTCACTGATTTCGTTGCCCCATTGGTGCCATTTGGTTTAGCTTTCGGTCGACTGGGCAATTTTATTAATGGCGAACTCTGGGGAAGACCCACTGATTTCTCTTGGGGGGTGATTTTCCCCTACGTTGATCAGTTACCAAGACACCCGTCGCAGTTGTATCAGTTCTTCGGTGAAGGACTTTGTCTCGGTTTATTGCTATGGATTTTCTCAAACAAAGCGCGACCAGTGGGTCAAGTTTCTGGCGCTTTTTTAGTTGGCTATAGTGTTTTTCGCTTTTTAGCTGAGTTTGCGCGGGAACCCGATTCTTTCTTGGGTTTGCTGGGACTAGGGTTAACGATGGGTCAATATTTATCTATCCCTATGTTTTTTTTAGGTATTTACTTGATAATCCGTAAATAGGATTTAACTTATTTTTTGCGGATGTAGATGGTTATGTTGGAAAAATTTTCACAAACCCGTTATCTTGCGCGCGCCATTGGGGCGGTGAACCGACTCATTTCTGAGCGCGGCGAATCGAATGCGGTCAGTATGGCTCTCGATGTGATTGCTAATTATCAGAAATTGACTTCAGATCAACATGTTAAATTTTTTATGGCACTAACAGAAAAGTTTAATGTGAATTCAATTGCCTTAATTGAGGCGGCGCAGATTTATTCAGCTGACCCCAGCCCTCGTAATTACGTTCGTTTACAAAAAATTTCTGAATCACCGCGACAGGAGATATTACGGCGCTTAAATCGGGCTCCAGGCGGAACGCTTGCGGTTGTTAAGATGCGCCGCGACTTGTTAAAAATTTTAGATAAAAAAACCGACTTAGCAGCGCTTGATTACGATATGCGTCATCTTCTTTCGTCCTGGTTTAATCCTGGGTTTTTAAAAATGCATCAAGTCGACTGGAAATCACCAGCTGAAGTCCTAGAAAAAATTATTCAACACGAGGCGGTTCATGCGATTGATGGTTGGGATGATTTGCGTCGGCGTCTTCAACCCGATCGCCGTTGCTTCGCTTTTTTTCATCCACAACTACCAGACGAACCTTTAATTTTTGTTGAGGTTGCTTTATTGCCTGAAATACCTGTGGCAATTATGCCTTTGGTGAACAAGAAATCTGAACCAATTACCCAGCAGCAATACAAGGTAGCCGCTTTCTACTCGATTAGTAACTGCGAGCCAGGTTTGCGTGGCGTATCCATGGGTAATTTTTTAATTAAACGCGTCGCGGAAAAATTACATGCTGAGTTTCCGGGTTTAAAAACATTTATTACCTTATCGCCAATTCCTGGACTGATGGATTGGATTTCTGCCGGAGCTCATTTGGGGGATGTGATGCCCCTAGATAAAGTAAAGCCGGCTGTGCGAGCTTCACGCGATCAAGCCTCAGCAATCATCGATTTTGCCAAAGTAAGTTGGAGCGAGCGTCTGGCAAATGGGTGGCACCCCGATGAGTGCAAAGAAAAAGAAAAAAATGCTTTGCTTGCCCTATCAGCTATTTACTTAACTTTGATTACGCCAACCCGTAACGGAAACCCAGTCGCTAAATTTCATTTGGGTAACGGTGCGAAGTTACATCAAATTAATTGGGCGGGCGATCTATCAAGAAATGGTTTAAGGCAGTCAGGCGGCTTAATGGTAAATTATTTGTATGATCTTTCGAGTGTTGAAGATAATCATGAGCGGTTTACGCATGGTGAAGTGATTGCCTCCCGTTCAGTGCAGCGTTTAATCGGAGCCTAATTTCTCATCGGGATTTTAAAAAGATCTTTTTAATACTTGGCTTTAAAATAGGTTTTAGGAATCAGTTAGTTAATAAATATATATTAGGAGGCGTTCATGAATCAATTATTAAAGGCTTTTCTAGGGTTTATAGCTTGGTTGGCTTTTGGCGGTCTGGCGATTGCTCAAGAGTGGCCAACTAAGCCAATTACTTTTTTAAATCCTTTTCCAGCGGGTGGTGGAACCGATGCTTTCGCAAGACCCCTTGCAGCACAATTAACCAAACAGCTCGGAAAACAGGTGATTATTGATAATCGCGGTGGTGCAGGTGGAACGGTTGGAGCTTCTGTGGCAGCCAAAGCAGCACCCGATGGTTACAACTGGTTTGTGGGGGCTTCGCATCACACGATTGCTCCGTCAATGTATACCAATTTAGATTACGACATTGAAAAGAGTTTTATTCCCGTAGCGATGATTGCCAATCCTCCACAGGTGTTGGTAGTGAATCCCAAAAATATTAGCGCCCGTGATCTTAAATCGTTTATTGAGTTAGTAAAAAAGAACCCAGGCAAGTTTAATTACGCAAGTGCAGGCAGTGGCACCGTGCATCATTTAACGGGCGAGCAATTTAAGATTCAAACAGGGACTTTTATTACCCATATCCCTTATCGTGGCGCAGGCCCTGCTATGGGTGATTTATTAGCTGGTCAGGTTGATCTCGAGTTTGATGGCTTAGGAACTTCTGCGCAGCAGATTAAGTCGGGTAAATTGATTGCTCTCGCAGTGGCGTCTGCCAAGCGTTCGCCAACCATTCCGAATGTCCCCACTTTTATTGAAGCTGGTTTACCCGGTTTTGAAGCATCTACTTGGTATGGTCTTTTTGCCCCCAAGGGGACTCCAAAAGCGATTGTTGACAAAATGATTGCGGAAGTAGAAAAGGCAATTAATACGCCTGAATTAAAAGCAATTTGGTTGGCAAATGGCTCCGATACGCCCAATATCTCGGGCGATAATTTTGCGAAACTAATTCGTTCTGATATTACCCGTTGGGCAGGTGTAGTTAAAAAATCTGGCGCTAAGTTAGATTAATTTGACTAGATTAATGAAGTTAGATTAATTAGGTTGGATTCATCAAGCGAGATTATTTTTTTATTTTATTTGATTGGGTAATTAGTGAATCTATATTCGATTCTGGAACAGGGTTTTCCAAAAAATCCTGAGGCATGCGCTTTAGAAACGCCAGAGGGCCTATATTACAGTTGGCGTGATATTGATCGCGCCACTGCAATGATCGCCAACCTTCTGAAGAGTCTGAAATTAAAACCAGGCTCAAGGATTGCGGTTCAGGTTGAGAAATCACCAGAGGCCTTGTTTCTTTATTTGGCGACGCTCCGCGCTGGTTATGTGTATCTACCTCTTAATACCGCTTACCAAGCCGCAGAAATTCAATATTTTATCGAGAATGCAGAACCCGCCGTGGTCATTTGTAGCTCTAAAAATTTCTCATGGATATCGAAAATTGCCTTTAAAGCAGATACTGAACATGTTTTTACCTTAGATGAGAATCG
This sequence comes from Polynucleobacter sp., assembly GCA_016462905.1. Lineage (GTDB taxonomy): Bacteria > Pseudomonadota > Gammaproteobacteria > Burkholderiales > Burkholderiaceae > Polynucleobacter. The sequence continues at coordinate 109,379 of JAEMSI010000002.1, forward strand.
TAAGGGAAGCTTGTTAGAGCGCGCAGCAGTTCATTCTGACCGCTTTAAAACAGTCGATAAAAAAGAAGATGATTTAGCAGCGATTCTATATACCTCCGGAACAACCGGTCGAAGTAAGGGGGCGATGTTGACGCATCGTAATCTGAGTAGCAATGCCCAAGTTTTAAAGGATTTTTGGGGCTGGAAAAAGGGCGATGTGCTCTTGCATGCCCTGCCTATTTTTCATGTTCACGGCTTATTTGTTGCCGCTCATGGCGCATTATTAAATGGCAGCAAAATGATTTGGTTGCCACGATTAGACACTTCTCAATTAATTCGCTATTTACCTCAATCTACCGTCATGATGGGCGTACCTACTTTTTATGTGCGCTTATTACTCGATCCTGATTTCAATCGCGAGGTTTGCAAAAATATGCGTTTGTTTGTATCTGGTTCAGCTCCCTTGTTAACAGAAACCTTCAATAGTTTTGAAAAAGTATCGGGCCACACCATATTAGAGCGCTATGGCATGAGCGAAACCGTGATGTTGGTATCAAACCCCTATAAAGGAAAGCGCATTGGAGGATCTGTTGGACAAGTTTTGCCAGGCGTCCAGGTGCGCGTTGTAAGTGATCAAGGCAAATTGTGCGGGACAAATGAAATTGGTAATATCGAGGTACGTGGTCCTAATGTCTTTAAGGGCTATTGGCGCATGCCAGAAAAAACCGCTGAAGAATTTACCGCTGATGGCTGGTTTAAAACGGGCGATGTCGGTCGGTGGGGTGGTGAAACTAGTGCAGGCAAAGTTCCTAGCAACTATATTTGCATTGTGGGGCGCAGTAAAGATTTGATTATTTCAGGCGGATATAACGTTTACCCCAAAGAAATTGAGAGCTTTATTGATGATATGAATGGTGTTGAAGAAAGTGCTGTGATTGGAATTCCTCATCCGGATTTTGGCGAGGCAGTTTTGGCGGTCGTGGTTCCAAAGCCTGGAGCAAAGTTAGATAGCAAGCAAATGATTGATTCATTAAAGAGCCGCATTGCTAATTTTAAAGTTCCCAAGCGAATTGAAATTATTCCTAGTTTGCCGCGAAATGCTATGGGCAAGGTGCAGAAAAATATTCTGCGACAACAGTTTACTTAGTGATTTACTACTAGGGCTTTATAGGCCTCGTTAAACATAAATAAAGCAAAGAAAAGAAGCATTAAGGCGAATACTTTTTTCAGTTGCCGAACATTCATTCTTCTCGCCATTTTGGCGCCTTGAGGTGCGGTAAAAACGCTACTTGAGACAATGCAAATCGCCGCTGGTAAATAAATATATCCCAGTGACCACTCTGGCAAGCCCACTTTATTCCAGGTGCCGTAAATGTATCCCAATACCGATGCGGCTGCGGTAAAAAGACCCAATGCAGATGAGGTTGCCATAGCAACGTGCGGAGTGATATTGCACCAGATTAAAAAAGGCACCATCAGAAACGCACCGCCAGCGCCTAGAAGACTAGAAACTGATCCAATCAATACCCCCACTCCAAATATTCCATATGGATTAGGTAGCTCTCTTCCAGGTTTTGGTTTTTTATCTAAATACATTTGCCAGGCACTGTATAAGATAAAGAATGCAAAAAATAAAGATAACCAGGCGGTGTTAAAAAGTTCCAATAAGAAACTTCCACCAATTAATCCCCCTACGACCATTCCTGGTGAAACCGTCAGCGCTAATTTCCAGTCAATTGAACCATGCTGATGATGGGTGCGAACTGCCGACATTGAAGTGATTAAGATCGTTGCCATTCCAGTAGCAACGGCCATATGCACGATTATTTCTTGGCTAAAACCTTGGTGATTAAAAACAATAATCATGAAGGGAACCGACAGCATTCCTCCCCCAATTCCCAGAAGACCTGCTAAGAACCCCGTACAAGCTCCCGTTGCTAGCAAAAGCAGAATGTCATTTAATGGAAGCAAGGTTTCCCCACCTTGGGCGCTAGGCCGTCATCCTGAACCCTAAAGTTCAAGTTGGTACGGCAGCGAAACTTCGGGTGCATCAAACAGAACAGGGAGTGCAGCCGAAGCCAGCACTTTGAAGCTGTAAGGCGCTCACTCCTGTAACGCATGGCCCGTTCCGGATGCAATTTGCATCGGTTCAAGGAACTATTGGCCTTGGCGCACCAGGCAGGGAAAGGGTTTTTAATAGGACATCAACCTGTTCCTCCAGAGCCAATACTTCTTGCTCAATTTGCTGGAGGTGTTCTGGATCGGCGGTTGGATTATCAACCTGAGGTTTTTGTTCCATGCTAATGAGGTCGCCGGCTAATTTAATCGCAGCCATCATGGTCGCACGTTCAATGCTACGATTTCCACCCGCGAGAGCCAGTTGAATTTGTTCGTCGACTAAGGCGCATGCTTGGCGCAAAAGAGGTTCGTGCTCGGCCGTGGTGGCCAAGGTAATTCGTTGTCCCGCAAGAGAAACTTCAATGCGTTGTTGAGTCATGATCGTCATCTATTTTAGCGCCAGCAGTTTCACCTAGTAAATTCATCTGCCGACTATCTTCTTGTTCCGGGAGTCTTTTTAGAATGTATTGAATCCGATTTTGCGCGTCTTCAATTTTGGCTTGAAGATCAAGACGCTCGCGTTGTATGGAGCTTAAAGAACCAGTTAAGGTATTAATTTTTCCCGCGATGCGTTTCAGGCTATTTTGGATTGATTCGATTGACATCGTTGTTTAGATAGGTTGATTAACTCATACTTTTTTAAGCGCTAATTTTTTTTGTTCATAGCCCAAAAACGCGGAATGAATTGCCGCAAACAGAGCAATATAAGCCAAGGTAATCAATAAATCATTTAATAAAAATTGGCCCAAGTTTTGTATGAATCCAGTCAAATCACCAGTATTTGCAGAAATAAAGAAATAAAAACCAGCACTTGAAATAAATTCGCAGATGACAACCCCAACTACGACTGCTTTAAGGAGTTGAGTAAATGTGGAGAAATTATTGGCGGGAGAGTTTTTTGCTAACCATCTGCCAGATAGCCACATTACAAAGTAGGCGGGTAGAAGAAGAGCATAACCTGGATTAATGATCGATAAACCGCCAATCTGGGGCATAACCATTAAGTCAATCAAAACACTTTGTCCTAAAAACGCAACAAAAAAGAGGGGGCTAGAAAAATAGAAGCCCAAGGCAAAGAAAATAGCCCAAGAGGCATCGGGTAAATGCGCTAAGGAGGCCATATGTTGGCCACGAGTTAGCCATAAGAGCAACGATAGAGCAAGGGTAATCAGCGCTATTTGCTTTTTGGTAAAACTAGACATGGTTAATTCTCCTTAACTATTTAGCCTATTTTAGACTCAAATACCTTCAATTTGCTTTATTTCATAGCATACCTTACCCCAACAAATGCATTGGAGGCGGGAGGTATAAATCCATAACTTAATTGATAGTTTTTATTAAATGTATTGTTCCAACGAGCAAATAGACTCCAGTCTTTAGCAAAGTCATAATTTCCGTAGAGGTTATAGATCGCATAACCCCCCATGGCGGAGTTTGCTGCTGCAGTATCAGAATCATATCTTCTTCCCGAAAAGGTCATTCCCGCCCCAAAGGTCATTTTTAAATAAAGATACTCAGCAGCTAAATTGCCATATTGCCTAGCCTGTTTAATTAGCAAGGAGTTGGTACTTTGATTGTTTGGGTTTTGTTGCGTAAATGAGCCTTTGAGGGAAATATTTTGAATCGGGATGGCGCCATTTAAAGATAGGCCAGTAATTTTTGCCGAAGCCACATTTGCCGCACAACCACCCCCACTCAGGTTGCTGCCGACAGGACAGTCTGTGGTTGAAAAAGAAATTTGATTATGAATGGTGTTGCTAAAAGCAATGATATGAAATTCGTGCCGATCGTATTCATAGTGTAAGCCAGCCTCCGTGTTTTTACTCTTTTCTGCTTGAACATTTTTATTTCCATAATCCGGGTAATAAAGATCATTGAAAGTTGGGGCTCTATAACCAGTTCCGTAATTCAGATTGACGCGCCAAGCATTGGTGAAAAAATACCCATAAGCAGCAGCCCCAGTGGTTTGCGTACCGTAACCCGAAATACTATCGTTGCGTAAAGAAAAATTTGCAAGATGGCGACCGTGTTTGGCTTGATAGGATGCGGCGGCGGAGTTAAAGGTGCGGTTGGCGCTATAGTTAAGCAATGGGTAAGGTGGCGGCAAACTAAAGTCGCCATAATAAAGTTGGCTTCCATCCATTGATTGCGTTCTTCTCTCTGCCAACAGCTGTAACAAATCCTGTCCGATCTTGATGTCATTAAGCCAGGTATAAATAGTTTGTTTTTGTTTCAGGTTGCTGTCATAAGCACTGTATCCAGAGTTAGTTTCTGGGGTGTGGATCGTGCTATTCCCATTTTGTTGGGAGATTTGTAATTTGCTTTTCCAAACATCGGTAATTTGATTATTGGAATAAATCGAGTAGGTGCCTAATTGGGAAATCGAATTATTAATTTGCTGTTGAAAATCTTGACCATTTAATGCCTGCAATTGATTATTCAGTCGACTTTGCAAAAATTGCACGCCTATATCTTGACCTTTAGACCATACTTGTGAAACCTTTCCGGTTACCCCATCAGTGACATAACCCGTTCTGCTTCCTGGGGTCAGATATTTATTATTCACGGCAATTTGGTTATAACCCGTCGAGAGAGTTTGGCTTACGCTTAAGGAATAACGAATTTTTCTCTCGCCTTGAGTCGATCCATAAATGCTAGCTTCGTTAATACTCGTTCCATAAGCGCCGTAACCAGTGGAGGCGCTCACTTTTGGTGGACCATCGCCTTCTTTGGTAAAAATTTGGATGACACCACCAATTGAGTCAGCCCCATATAAGCTACTTTGTGGACCAAAAATGATTTCAATATGATCAATTAAGGTAATTGGGATGGCTGACCAATTCGCTCCCCCATTAATCGAGTCATCTACTCGAACGCCATCAATCAAAACGAGTGTTTGACTATTCGAAGTGCCGCGCAAGAAGACACTAGCCGTTGCACCCGCACTACCATTGCTGGAAATGGTCACCCCTTTTTGTCGCTGCAATAACTCAACCAAAGAGGTTTGTCCAGCTTGGGCAATCTCTTCTGATCCGATGTAAACGTTATCAGCAAGAACATCGCTTGCTTTGGTGGGGATTCTGTTGGCAGTAACGATAAAGGGGTCTAGCGGGTCATTGATACTCACATTCACCGAGGCATTATTTTGGGCAAAAGAAATGTGTTGGGTCGAAATGCCAAAACATGTAAGAACTAAAATAAATTTTAGATTAGCTCTTCGCTTAGCTCTTCGCTTTATTGCGACTGCATTTTTCATGACGCATTCCGTTTAACGATGCTTAGTCAACTTCCCCGTTAACTAAATCGAACAGAATTTCAAAGACAGAGGATTCATCAGTGCGTCAATGGGGCGCGAGCAAAGACTGGCGCTGTCATCGGCGCGCGAAGATCCCCGTCCGCGAAATTCCACCTGTCTTGGCCGGTATCCGGGCTGGTGAACTTTGGGGTTTAGCCTTCCCATGTTGACTACACAGTGGCTTATCAAACCTAAGTGCCGATGTATTGGCACATTCACTTACCGTTGCGGGGGCAGCACACGTTTGGATAGTGTTTCCCGTTTAACTCCCTTATTGCAAGAGAGCACCACGACAGAATCATCTTAACCGCTTTTCCTTATTCTTAGGTAAGAAATAGGGTTTTAAAGGGCATACAATAGTCCTTTAGGCTTGCTAGACCTGCCAATATGACTATCCTTGATAAGCACCCAGAAAAAAATCTGATTCGACTGCAGTTGAGTCAGAACGTGGTTTTGCGAAATTTAGATCTAGGGAGTATGCAAGAGCTGGAAAGTTACTTGGAGATTTCTGATCTCAAGAAATCGGAAATTTTATTGCGGCAAGGCAATTTTCAGATGGAGCAGTATTTTGTTTTAGATGGCATATTAAAAAGAATTGTTACGAATGCAGATGCAAAAGAAATGATTTTGCGTTTTGCTGTTGAAAAAGATATTGAAACCAGTTATGCGGCATGGCGTTTACAAAGAGCTGCTCCTTATAGCATTGCTTCGGTCACCAAGGCGCGCATTGCTAGGATGCCCTTAAAAAAATGGGTTGAATTTTTGGATCAGCATCGAGTTCTAAAAGAGAGTTTTGAGTTTGAGGTGATGCGCTTAATGAGCGAAATCATGGCTCATACCATTACTTTGCACATGTTGGATGCTCCTGGTCGTGTGGAGCGTTTCTTGAGGAAATACAATTATTTATTCGATCTTTTACCAATGAAAGAATTGGCAGCTTACTTAAACCTATCCCCCGAAACTCTAAGCCGCCTAAAGAGTAAGCACAAAGAGCTTTTTAACTAAGCCAATAAATTAGCAAGCGATTAGTAGCCGGTAATCAGTCAAAAAATCAAAAAACCGCAGCCTCAATTCAGCCTCCTTGGCTTCTTTATTAAATTTATAAGTACTTGTTTATATTGTCTTTTTATGGAAATTGACCGAGGTCAATGATGATCCTAGAAGCGAGATCTATCATGCTTCACGAGCATAAATCTATAAATTCAATTACAGCAACCCAAACCCTAGAGGGATAAAAAATGTTGACAGCAACGAAAGAAAATTCTACGAATACTGTTGAAAGCGGCGAAGAACTTACCGACGGTTTTCATTTAGTTATCGATGCTTTAAAAGCGAATGATATTGATACGATTTTTGGCTTGGTGGGTATTCCCATTACTGACTTGGCCCGTTTAGCGCAAGCGGAAGGGATGCGTTTTATTGGTTTTCGCCATGAACAGCACGCTGGAAATGCGGCTGCTATTGCGGGATACATGACACAAAAACCAGGGATCTGCCTAACCGTTTCAGCCCCAGGCTTTTTAAATGGCTTGACCGCTTTAGCTAACGCAACAACAAACTGTTTTCCTATGGTTTTAATTAGCGGATCGAGCGAGCGTGAAATTGTGGATTTGCAGCAAGGTGATTACGAAGAGATGGATCAGTTAAATGCAGCCAAGCCTTATGTAAAAGCATCGTATCGAATTAATAAAGCCGAAGATATTGGCATTGGCGTAGCGCGCGCCATTCGCTCGGCGGTTTCTGGTCGTCCTGGTGGAGTTTATTTGGATGTGCCTGCGCAGTTATTAGCGCAAACTTTAACGGTAGCCGAGGGCAAAAAATCGATTTTCAAAGTGGTTGATCCAATCCCCCGTCAAATTCCCGGGCCCGATGCAATCGCTCGTGCCATCAATGTATTAAAGACCTCGAAGCGACCATTGATTTTATTAGGCAAGGGCGCTGCTTACGCTCAAGCCGATGCCGAAATCCGAGCTTTGATTGAAAAATCAGGCATTCCTTATTTGCCGATGTCGATGGCTAAAGGCTTATTACCAGATAAACATCCTCAGTGCGCATCGGCAGCCCGTTCTTATGTGTTGGCTGAGGCCGATACGGTTTTAATTATTGGTGCTCGTTTAAATTGGTTATTAGCGCATGGCAAAGGGAAGACTTGGGGTAATAACTTAAAACGGTTTATACAAGTCGACATTTCTCCGATCGAAGCTGATAGCAATGTGCCTATTGAGGCGCCAGTGATTGGGGACATCGGTTCCTGTGTAGCCGCTTTATTAGCTGAGATTGGTTCTGTTCCCAAGCCAAGCGCAGAATGGACTGGCGCGATTGAAGAGAGGAAAGAAAAGAATATCGCCAAGATGGAAGTTACTTTATCGGCCAATCCATCACCCATGAATTTTCACAGTGCTTTAGGTGCAATTCGGAATGTTTTAAGAACGCGTCCCGAGGTTAATTTGGTCAATGAAGGCGCCAATACACTCGATTTTTGTCGTGCGATTGTCGATATGAATCAACCACGCAAACGCTTTGATTCGGGTACATGGGGAATTATGGGGATTGGCATGGGCTACTCGATTGGTGCTGCTGTGACTAGCGGCTTGCCTGTAGTTGCAGTTGAGGGAGATAGCGCTTTCGGTTTTAGCGGTATGGAATTAGAAACCGTTTGCCGTTACAACTTACCGATTACGACCATTGTTTTTAATAACAATGGCGTATATCGCGGCACCGACGTAAACCCAACCGGTGGGCCTGATGTTGCCCCTACCGTATTCGTTAAGAATGCGCGTTACGACAAAATGATTGAAGCATTTGGTGGAGTGGGTTATCAAGTTACCACTCCGGATGAACTAACCAAGGCTTTAACGGAAGCAATCGCCGCAGGAAAACCGGCTTTGATCAACGCTGTGATTGATGAAACCGCAGGAACTGAAAGCGGCCGTTTAACCAACTTAAACCCTTCAACCGCTAAGAAGTAATTTTCTAGCGGTAGTTTTATCGGTACTTATTTTTATTAAAGGAAATAGAGCATGAGCAAACCATTAGACGGTATTCGTATTATTGACTTTACGCACGTACAAGCTGGTCCAGCCTGTACTCAATTATTAGCCTGGTATGGCGCTGATGTGATTAAGGTGGAGCGTCCCGGTTCTGGTGACGTGACTCGTAATCAATTGCGTGATATTCCCGATGCCGACGCATTGTATTTCACGATGCTTAATGGCAATAAACGTTCTTTAACTTTGGATACTAAAAATGCCGAGGGCAAAGAGGTTTTAGAAAAGCTGATTAAAACATCAGACGTTTTAGTTGAAAATTTTGGTCCAGGCGCATTAGACCGCATGGGCTTTAGTTGGGAGCGGATTCAGGAACTCAATCCCAAAATGATTATGGCTTCTGTAAAAGGATTTAGCGATGGCCATTCTTATGAAGACTTAAAGGTTTATGAAAACGTCGCCCAATGTGCCGGTGGCGCTGCCTCAACGACTGGTTTCTGGGACGGCCCACCCACTGTTTCTGCCGCCGCTTTAGGTGACAGCAACACCGGTATGCATTTGGCCATTGGTATTTTGACTGCATTGATGCACCGTGAAAAAACCGGACGAGGTCAAAAAGTGGCTTGCTCAATGCAAGACGCAGTATTAAATCTATGCCGTGTGAAGTTACGTGATCAACAACGTCTGGACCGGATTGGCTATTTGGAAGAGTATCCCCAATATCCTCATGGCACTTTCTCTGACGTAGTTCCACGCGGTGGTAATGCAGGCGGTGGTGGACAACCAGGTTGGGTTTTAAAGTGCAAAGGCTGGGAAACCGATCCTAATGCCTATATTTATTTCACGATCCAAGGTCATGCATGGGAGCCAATCACCAAGGCGATTGGTAAACCTGAGTGGGCTAACGACCCTGCTTATATGACTGCTCAGGCACGTCAAGACAAAATCTTTGATATTTTTGCAACGATTGAAGATTGGTTAAAAGACAAGACCAAATACGAAGCAGTAGATATTTTGCGCAAGTACGATATTCCGTGTGCGCCAGTCATGTCCATGAAGGAATTGGCTGATTCTCCAGACTTGCGTAAGAGCGGTTCGATAGTTGAGGTTGATCACAAGGTGCGTGGTAAGTACCTCACCATTGGCAGCCCAATCAAGTTCTCCGATTTGCAAATCGATGTGAAGCCATCTCCAGTTTTGGGTGAGCATACCGATGAAGTGTTATCAGATTTAGGCTATACCCAAGAGAAAATTGCTGAGTTACACGCCGCTAAAGCGGTTTAATGCGCGGTTTAATCAGCAATTTAATTTAGCGAATTTCGTTTTTGAGATGAAACAGCACCCTAAGGGGTGCTTTTTCTTTGGTCAGGAGTAAATAGTGACTTTATCGGCTAACTGGTAAAATCACATCTTTGATAATTTTGCTAGGTAGATTGCTATGGGTAAAGCACTTGAAGGGGTCAAGATCCTTGATTTCACACACGTTCAGTCGGGGCCAACCTGCACGCAATTACTAGCGTGGTTTGGCGCTGATGTCATTAAAGTCGAGCGCTCTGGCGAGGGGGATGCGACGCGTGGTCAGTTGCGCGATGTTCCTAATGCAGACAGTTTGTATTTCACGATGTTAAATCACAATAAACGCTCTTTAACTGTGAATACCAAAACCCCAGAGGGTAAGGAGATTCTCAACCGCTTGATTAAAGAGTGCGACGTGTTGGTTGAAAACTTTGCACCTGGTGCATTGGATCGAATGGGTTTTACTTGGGAGCGCATTCAAGAACTTAATCCAAGAATGATTATGGCTTCGGTAAAAGGTTTTGGCCCTGGTCCATATGAGGATTGCAAGGTCTATGAAAACGTCGCTCAGTGTGCTGGCGGCTCTGCTTCGACCACTGGTTTTGATGATGGTCCGCCTTTGGTAACCGGCGCCCAAATTGGTGATAGCGGGACGGGTTTGCATCTTGCCTTAGGAATTGTTACTGCCCTCTATCAAAGAACGCATAGCGGGCGCGGTCAAAAGGTATTAGCTGCGATGCAAGACGCGGTCTTAAATTTATGCCGTGTGAAGTTGCGTGATCAACAACGTTTGGATCGCAATGGGGTTATGGAAGAGTATCCTCAGTATCCCAATGGCAAGTTTGGTGAGGCAGTACCCCGTTCTGGAAATGCTTCTGGTGGCGGACAGCCTGGCTGGATCTTAAAGTGCAAGGGCTGGGAAACTGATCCTAATTCCTACATCTATGTGGTTGTACAGGCCCCCGTATGGGAAGCCATTTGCAAGGTGATTAGTCGCGAGGACTGGTTGACTGACCCTGAATATGCAACCCCACGTGCTCGCTTACCTCGTTTAATGTCAATCTTTGCTGAGATTGAAAAATGGACTATGCAGCATTCTAAATTTGATGTTATGAATGAACTAAATCAATACGATATCCCTTGCGGTCCGATTTTATCGATGAAAGAAATTTCAGAAGAACCTTCCTTACGAAAAACCGGAACGATTGTTGAGGTTGATCATCCGGTTCGTGGTAAGTACCTTACTGTAGGTAACCCAATTAAGTTATCGGATAGCGAAACAGAGGTGACTCGTTCGCCTTTATTGGGTGAGCATACGGATGAGATTTTGAAAGAGTTGGGCTTTGGGGCTGATGAATTAATCCAATTGCGTGAAAAGCAGGTTATTTAGAACAACACGAATCGGGGTGAGTCTATGCGCATTGCCTTAATTGGGAGCGCAGATTTTGGGAAAGCAGTATTAGACGCTTTTATTCAGCGCGGTGATGAGCTGGCAGCTGTTTTTTGTCCGCCTGATAACCCAAAGTCAACCAAACCAGACGCATTAAAAGCAGGAGCTATTGCCGCTGGTTTAAAGCCTTTGCAATTCGCATCGCTAAAATCACCCGAGGCGGCTCAAGCTATGCGGGATAGCAAGGCCGATATTTGTGTCATGGCTTATGTATTGCAACTCGTCCCGCTAGAATTAACCAGTATTCCAAAGTACGGAACCATTCAGTTTCATCCTTCTTTGCTTCCAAAGTATCGGGGGCCAAGCGCCATTGGATGGTCTATTGTCCTAGGCGAAAGTAAAACGGGACTCACTATTTTTAGGCCTTCCGACGGACTAGACGAGGGCTTGGTCATTTTGCAAAAAGAGGTAGCGATTGGGCCTGACGATACTCTGGGGCATATTTACTTTAATCATTTGTTTCCGCTGGGCGTTCAGGCACTTTTAGAAGCCACCGACTTAGTCCTTGCCGGCAAGCATCAAGAAATCACTCAAGATGAATCCAAAGCAAATTATGAAGGTTGGTTTGACGAGGCCGCATCCCACATTCATTGGTCGATGCATGTCGGTCAAATTTATAATTTAATTCGGGGATGTAATCCATCGCCAGGTGCTTGGACGACGATTAAAGGACGCAAGGTTTATATCTTTGATGTGCGCAAACATATTTCTGCTACGTTTCAATCCGTAGCGGGTAAGCCAGGCCAAGTAACGAAGTTAACTGAAAACTCTTTTTTTATCGCTTGTCACGGTGGGGAGATTGAGGTTTTAAGAGCTCGGGCTGATCAAGCAAAAATTTCAGGTGCTGACTTAGCGAAGGAGCTTCGCTTAGAAGTCAAAGAATTTGTAGATCCTTAACTCTTTGTATCCTCAAGCTCGATTTCAAGATTATCGATCAGACGTGTTTGACCTAATTTTGCAGCAGCCAAAATCAGCATTTTAGGCTTCTTACCCAAATCCTGATTGCCGAGAGGCAATAGATTCGATTGCTTTCGAATGGATAGATAGTCGGGTTGCCAACCTCTAGCTTGAATTTGTGAGAGCGCCTGCTCTTCAATTTTGAGTAAGGCATTTTGATTCAATTCTTGATTAGATAGGTTTAAAACACGCTCGCGCATTTCTTGCAGAATTTTTTGTAGATAAGGCGCTTCAAGCCTCTCTTCTTTAGATAAATACATATTGCGTGACGACAAGGCTAAACCATCCTCTGCGCGAATGGTTTCTCCGGCGATAATTTCCACGGGCAAAGCAAATTGTTGAACCATTTGGCGAACAATCATTAATTGTTGGTAGTCTTTTTTTCCAAATACAGCCACTTTAGGCTGAACACAAGAAAATAGTTTTAAAACAACCGTACATACTCCCTTAAAGAAGCCAGGCCTAAATTCGCCCTCCAGAATATCCCCTAGTTCAGAGGGTGGATCAACTCGATATTCCTGAGGTTGTGGATATAAGACCTTTTCAGTGGGGGCAAATAAAACGTAAACCCCTTCCTTTTCTAATTTTTCAATATCAGCATCCAAGGTGCGTGGGTAGGAATCAAAATCCTCATTCGGGCCAAACTGCAGGCGATTGACAAAAATACTCGCAATCACAGGATCGCCGTGTTGGCGTGCAATTCGCATTAAGGAAAGATGGCCTTCGTGTAGGTTGCCCATCGTGGGGACAAAAGAGGCGCGATTTTGTCCGCGCAATTGGTCGCGCAATTCTTGAATATCGCTAATGATTTTCATCGAATGGTGATTTAGGCGCTGGGGGTATAAGCGAGACGAACGTAAATTGGCGCATAAGGTTCGGCTTGGGTGATTTCAATTAATGCCTCACGTGATAACTCCAGCATGGCAATGAAGTTGACAACAATAATTGGAATTCCGTTACCAGATTGAATCGCGTCTTCAAATAATTCGCTAAATTCAATAAAGCGGGTATTTTGTAAGCGACGCAAAATCCGAGTCATGAAATCACGAACTGATAATTGTTCGCGAGTAATCGTGTGATGTTGATTGAGTTTTGCTCGATGCAACACGTCACGCCAAGCCATCTGCAAGTCCTCGAGGTTCACTTCGGGCCAAGTTACCGCGACCGTTGTGTCGACATAACCATGGGCGATGTGAAAATCACGACCCTGTTGAGGGATGCGATCTAAATCTTGAGCTGCCAATTTCATACGCTCATATTCAAGCAGGCGACGTACTAACTCGGCACGGGGATCTTCTACTTCCTCGTCACTATCGGCGCGTTTCATCGGCAATAGCATGCGCGATTTAATTTCAATGAGCATCGCTGCCATTAATAAATACTCTGCTGCTAATTCAAGGTTGTGATGGCGAATTTGATCAATGTATTTAAGGTATTGTTGGGTAACTTCAGCCATTGGGATATCGAGTACATTAAAGTTTTGCTTACGAATGAGGTAGAGCAATAAATCCAATGGCCCCTCAAATGCTTCTAGAAAAACCTCTAGCGCATCGGGCGGAATATATAAATCAGTGGGTAATTTGAATAGGGGTTCGCCATAAAGCTTAGCAAATGCATCGCTCATACCATCATTCAAACCCTGATCAATGGGTTCACTTAAATCAGTTGGTTTGGGTAAACCGCCGTCGTCGAATGTCTCGGTATGGTTACTCATGAATGCTTACTCGTTCCCGTAGACATAGGCTTTTTGTTTGATACGCGCTCGTTCGATTTGGCGACGCTCTTCTTGGGATTGCGGTTGTTGATCCCACAACAAAGAGCGACCTTGTAATTGCTCTTGAGCCAGTTGCGGTTTTTGGACTTTCAATTGCTCAAGAAAGCGTGTGGCATCCGACTTATATTTCTTCATAAAAATCAAGTACTTATAAATATTGAAAAAGAGAAACTACCCTCATTATTAACGATTTAAGGGGTCCGACCTAAAGATTCGCTGCGAGCATCTGATCGATCTGAGATGGTTCGATTCGACTCATTAAATGGTGATAGGGTTGAATCGTATTGGCACTGCTTAAGGTTTTAGAAATATCTTGCCATTGCATTGGCGTGATGGATAAAAATTGCTCGACATTGCTTGCAATACTCGGGATAACCGGTTTTAAAAATAAACTCAAGCAACGAAATGCTTCTAGGATCACGCTACAAACATGCTGTAGGTCAGACTCACGTGCTGGATCTTTAGCCAGATCCCATGGTTTGTTTTCATCAACATAGGCATTCACCTGATCGGCTAATTCCATGATTAAACGAATTGCTTTTGCATATTCGCGGGTTTCATAGAATTGTGCAATGGCATCATTGGAATGACTAATCTTTTCTAGTAAGGGGTGATGCATTGCGGTATCGGAGACTTTTCCCCCAAAACGCTTTACTAGGAAGCCCGCACTGCGACTGGCGATATTGATGTATTTTCCGATCAGATCACTATTCACGCGTGCGACAAAATCATGCAAATTTAAATCTAGATCTTCCATACTGGCATTTAATTTAGTTGCAAAGTAATAACGCAAACATTCTGGATTTAAACCAGATTCAATCACGCTATGGGCCGAAATTAAAGTACCGCGTGATTTACTCATCTTTTCGCCATCGACCGTGAGAAAGCCATGGGCAAATACATTAGTAGGGGTGCGATAGCCAGCAAAGTGAAGGGTTGCTGGCCAAAATAAAGTATGAAAATACAATATATCTTTACCAATAAAATGGTATTGCTCGGTTTTACTATCAGGCCTTACCCATTCTTCAAAGTTCAAGCCTTGTTGCTGACAGTAATTTAAAAAGCTCGCATAGTAGCCAATCGGCGCATCTAACCAAACATAAAAATATTTACCTGGCGCATCGGGAATTTCAAAGCCAAAATAGGGCGCATCGCGGGAGATATCCCAATCACCTAATTTACTTTCACCCTCGGTGCCAACCCATTCTTTCATTTTGTTACGGGCCTCGGATTGAAGAGGGGTTTTTACTTGAGTCCAGTCGCGTAAAAAAGTTTCGCAACGCGGGTCTGAGAGTTTGAAAAAATAATGGTCGGATACTTTGCGGATTGGTGTAGCGCCACTGACAACCGAATAAGGATTTTTTAAATCCGTGGGCGAATAGGTGGCACCGCATTTTTCGCAGGAATCGCCGTACTGATCTTTGGCGCCACATTTTGGGCACTCGCCTTTAATAAAGCGATCGGGCAAAAACATTTCTTTGACGGGGTCAAATGCTTGCTCAATCGCGCGTTTTTCAATCAAGCCCGCTTCGCGTAATTTGAGATAAATGGTTCTAGCTAATTGTTCGTTTTCAGGGCTGTCGGTGGTGTAGTAATGGTCAAAAGAAATGAGGAAGTCATCAAAGTCGCGTTTATGTTCTTTCCAAACCCGAGCAATTAACTCTTTGGGGCTTAAACCCTCTTGCTCAGCGCGCAACATAATCGGGGTACCATGTGTGTCGTCGGCACCCACATAATGAAGCTCATGCCCCCGCATTCTTTGAAAACGAGCCCAGATATCGGTTTGGATATATTCCACCAGATGGCCAATATGAATTTGGCCATTGGCGTAGGGTAAGGCTGAAGTAACGAGTAGTCGGCGCATGGCAATTTTTATAATTTCAGCATTGATTTTAGTCTGCGGTTAAAGTGTTGATCCAACTTGCTAAATTAAGGCCACCCTAGAAATTATGAATTCCGTAGCTTCTTCCCTGAATAACAGGGGTATCCGACTTTCAAATGCTTCCGTGCCAGTAGTGCATGAGGTGGAAATTATGGACGAGGCGGGTCGGAAAAAGACCACTTTTATCCCTGGAGAGCGTTCTTTAACGATTTATTTGGACAAGCGTGAGGTCGTTACCCTAATGACCCTTGGGGGAGCTCCTGAGGCCTTGGTTTTGGGTTATTTGCGCAATCAACGCTTAGTCGAGTTTCCAGAGGATATTGAAAGCATTCAAGTTGATTGGGAGACCGATTCGGCTGCAGTAAAAACCCGCCGCAGTCATGTTGATATTGATGCCTTAACTAGCAAGAGAGTGGTTACGACGGGTTGCGGGCAGGGGACGATGTTTGGCGGGTTGATGGATGAGATGGCGCAAATTAAGCTTCCTGACGGACCGCAACTGGGTGCCGAAGCAATTATTGACTTGCTTGAGGCCATTCGCAGCCATGAAACGATTTATAAGAAAGCGGGATCGGTACACGCCTGCGCTGTTTTTGAGAGACTCGGTGGCAATCAAGTCAGGTTACTGCACTTAATTGAAGATGTAGGTCGACATAATGCGGTTGACTCGATTTCAGGCCTCCTTTGGCTTGAGGGGCGAGTTGGCAGAGATTTAGTGTTTTTTACAACAGGCCGTCTGACCTCAGAGATGGTCATTAAAGGCGCCCAAATGGGCATCCCATTCCTTTTAACGCGTTCTGGTGTAACCCAAATGGGCCTCAGTTTAGCTAGGGGTATTAATTTAACCTTGCTATCCCGTTGTTCAGGAAAACACTTCGAAATTTATAACGCCCCTGAGCGGGTGGTCTTACAATCTCGCCATGACAATTAAATCTGACCACTGGATTCGCCGCATGGCCGAGCAAGGCATGATTAGCCCCTTTGAGCCTGGGCAAGTACGACAAAATGCGGTGGGCGACAAAATTGTGAGTTATGGCACCTCCAGTTACGGCTATGACATTCGTTGTGCCAACGAATTTAAGATTTTTACGAACATCAATAGTACGATCGTCGACCCCAAGCATTTTGATGAGAAATCGTTTGTTGATTTTAAAGGTGATGTTTGCATCATCCCTCCCAATTCATTTGCCTTGGCAAGAACGGTTGAGTATTTCAAGATACCCCGCAGTGTGCTGACGATTTGCGTTGGAAAAAGTACTTATGCCCGCTGCGGAATTATTGTCAACGTCACACCGTTTGAGCCAGAGTGGGAAGGTTATGTTACTTTAGAGTTTTCGAATACCACACCATTACCAGCGAAGATTTATGCGGGTGAAGGCTGTGCACAAGTTTTATTTTTTGAGAGCGATGAAGTGTGTGGCACCTCCTATAAAGATCGTGGCGGCAAATATCAAGGTCAGCAGGGCGTGACCTTACCTAAAACGTAATTTTTACGATTTCAGTTCAAGATGAAATTTCGTTTTCCCATCATCATCATCGACGAGGATTTTCGTTCTGAAAATATTTCTGGTTCAGGAATTCGTGATTTAGCGGTGGCAATCGAAGGCGAGGGCATTGAAGTCATTGGCCTAACGAGTTACGGCGACTTAACTTCTTTTGCACAACAGGCTTCACGCGCTTCTTGTTTTATCTTATCGATTGATGATGAAGAATTTGATTCAAGCTTAGATAGCGAAGACAGTGATTTACCCGCCTTAAATAATTTACGCGCATTTGTAGTTGAGGTACGTAAACGCAACGAAGATATCCCGATCTTCTTGTATGGCGAGACGCGTACTTCACGCCATATTCCGAATGATATTTTGCGTGAATTACATGGCTTTATTCATATGAATGAAGATACTCCTGAGTTTGTTGCGCGCCATATTATTCGTGAGGCTAAGGTCTATTTAGATTCCTTAGCACCCCCTTTTTTCAGAGCGCTTACGCACTATGCGTCTGAGGGTTCTTATTCTTGGCATTGTCCGGGTCACTCGGGTGGAGTGGCTTTTTTGAAGAGCCCTGTAGGGCGGATGTTCCATCAATTTTTTGGTGAGAATATGTTGCGCGCCGATGTATGTAATGCGGTTGAAGAATTAGGGCAACTCTTAGACCATACAGGCCCCGTGGTTGAAAGTGAGCGTAATGCAGCGCGTATTTTTAATGCCGATCATTTATTTTTTGTGACCAATGGCACCTCGACTTCAAACAAAATTGTTTGGCACTCCACGGTCGCTCCAGGTGATGTCGTTTTAGTGGATCGCAATTGCCATAAATCGGTGATTCATTCATTGATGATGATGGGTGCAATCCCGGTATTTTTAATGCCGACTCGGAATCACTTGGGGATTATTGGCCCAATTCCAAAAGAGGAGTTTGAATGGGTCAATATCAAAAAGAAAATCGATGCCAATCCATTCATTAAAGATAAAAATGTGGTGCCGCGGGTTTTGACATTAACGCAGAGTACCTATGACGGCATTATTTATAACGTCGAGATGATTAAGTCGATGTTGGATGGCAAAGTCGACAGCCTCCATTTTGATGAAGCATGGTTACCGCACGCAGCATTTCATCCTTTTTATAAGGATATGCATGCCATTAGTCAGAGCGGTTCACGCCCCAAGAAAAGTTTATTGTTCTCAACCCAGTCAACGCATAAATTATTAGCTGGTTTATCGCAGGCATCGCAGGTGCTTGTGCAGGATGCTGAGGAACGTAAGCTCGATCGCGATTGTTTTAATGAGGCGTATTTAATGCATACCTCCACTAGCCCGCAGTACGCCATTATTGCCTCGTGTGATGTGGCTGCGGCCATGATGGAGTCACCAGGTGGAACTACCTTGGTTGAAGAGTCGATTGCCGAAGCCCTGGATTTTCGTCGCGCAATGCGCAAAGTGGATGATGAGTTTGGTGCTGATTGGTGGTTCCAAGTTTGGGGTCCTGACGAATTGGCCGAGGAGGGGATTGGTGAGCGCGAGGATTGGATATTGGAGCCTAAGGCCAGTTGGCATGATTTTGGTAATCTCGCCAAAGATTTCAATATGCTGGATCCAATTAAGGCGACGGTAGTCACGCCGGGACTCGATATTGAAGGTAACTTTGGAGCGGTCGGAATTCCTGCCAGCATTGTGACAAAGTACTTAGCTGAGCATGGTGTGATTGTCGAAAAGTGTGGTTTATATTCTTTTTTCATTATGTTTACGATCGGAATTACCAAAGGACGTTGGAATACTCTAGTAACCGAGCTACAACAATTTAAAGATCACTTTGATAAAAATCAGCCCCTATGGAAAGTCTTACCTGATTTTGTAAAAAAACACCCCCGTTACGAACGGGTTGGCTTGCAAGAAGTTTGTTCGCAAATTCATGATTTTTATAAGGGCCGAGATGTGGCGCGCATGACCACCGAAATGTATCTTTCCGATATGGTTCCAGCGATGTTGCCAGGCGATGCGTGGAGCAAAATGGCCCATAAAGAAATTGATCGGGTTGCGATTGATGATTTGGAAGGGCGGGTAACCGCAATGCTGGTTACTCCTTACCCTCCAGGGATTCCCTTATTAATTCCAGGAGAGCGCTTTAATCAACGCATCGTTGATTATTTACGCTTTGCGCGTGACTTTAATAAGCAGTTCCCCGGTTTTGAAACCGATATTCATGGTTTAGTGAAAACCGAGATGAACGGTCAGCAAGAATATTACGTTGATTGCGTCAAAGATTAATTTCTTAAGACACTTATTTTAAATCGGCGCGTGCTTTTTTAATCGCTGCTAATACTTGTTTTGGCGCGGTACCCCCAAGATGATGACGTGATTCGACTGAGCCTTGGGTGCTTAGTACCGCGAATACATCATTGCCAATGAATTTTTCTTGTTTACCTAATCCACAAGCCGCGCGTAACTCAGTCAAACTTAAATCGGCTAAATTACATTTCTTTTTGATGCAAAGTTTGACGGCTTGCGCAACTGCTTCATGCGCATCCCGAAATGGCAGCCCTTTTTTAACCAAGTAATCGGCTAAATCGGTTGCGGTTGAAAAACCTTCTTCAGCCGCCTTTTTCATCGTATCGGTTTTGACAATCAGATTAGGAACCAGGTCAGCAAAGATTTGTAAGGTATCTAATACCGTATTAGCAGCATCAAACAGAGGTTCTTTATCTTCTTGGTTGTCTTTGTTGTAAGCCAAGGGCTGAGCTTTCATTAAAGTCAGCAAAGCAATTAGATCGCCATTGACGCGCCCTGTTTTACCGCGCGCCAACTCAGGAACGTCCGGATTTTTCTTCTGCGGCATGATTGAACTGCCTGTGCAAAAGCGATCTGGTAAATCGATAAAGGAAAAGCGGGGGCTGATCCATAAAATGAGCTCTTCCGATAAGCGGGAGATATGCATCATGATAAGCGCGGCCGCCGCACAAAATTCAATCGCAAAGTCACGATCCGATACAGCGTCCAAGGAGTTATGGCAAACACCAGCAAAACCCAAAGCTTTAGCCACCTGCGCACGATCAATTGGGTAACTGGTACCCGCTAGAGCTGCGGCACCCAAAGGAAGTTGGTTAATTCGCTTGCGACAGTCTTGCAGGCGCTCGGTATCGCGGCTAAACATTTCGTAATAGGCCATCAGGTGATGACCAAAAGTAACGGGCTGAGCTACTTGTAAATGGGTGTGGCCTGGCATGATCGTAGCAGCGTGTTTTTCAGCTTGCTTGAGTAAGGCGCTGCGTAAGGCTTTGAGTTGTATCAAGATCTGGTCGAGCTCACCTCTTAACCATAAGCGGATATCGGTTGCTACTTGATCGTTACGTGAACGCCCAGTATGCAATCGTTTACCAGCGTCGCCCACTAATTGTGTCAAACGCGATTCAATATTGAGATGGACATCTTCCAAGGCCAAATCCCACTGAAATTGACCTTTGCTAATTTCGTTACGAATTTGAGCCATCCCTTTTTTAATCGCTACCAGATCACTTTTGCTAATAATTTTTTGGGTAGCGAGCATTTCGGCATGGGCTAGTGAGCCATCGATATCGACCATGGCTAGGCGTTGGTCAAAATTCAGTGAGGCGGTATACCGTTGGACTAGAGCATTCACTGGCTCGGTAAACCGGCCAGACCAGGCTTTTGACTTATTAGAAAGTGAATTTTTAGGTTTGCTCATAATCACAGTATATTGGTGCCAAGATTGATTGCTTTATTCTATAGCCATGTCACATAATTTATCGAATTCAGTTTCTGCGCTACCCCCTCCAAAAACCCTAGTGATTGCTTCACGAGAAAGTCGTCTAGCCATGTGGCAGGCAGAGCATGTGCAGGCCTGTTTGCGTCAGCTTTACCCTGCTTGCGATGTGCGTATTTTGGGGATGACTACGCGTGGCGACCAAATTCTGGATCGAGCGTTATCCAAGGTAGGCGGTAAAGGGCTTTTTGTAAAAGAATTAGAGACCGCATTAGAAGATGGTAGAGCCGACTTGGCAGTCCATTCTTTAAAAGACGTTCCTATGACCATGCCCACTGGCTTTGATTTGTCTTGCATCATGGTGCGCGAAGATGCTCGCGATGCGTTTGTTTCCAATGACTATGCTAGCTTGGCAGATTTACCCCTTGGGGCGATTGTCGGAACCTCGAGTTTGCGACGTGAAGCTATCTTGCGCAAATCATTTCCCCATTTAGTCATTCATGCACTGCGTGGTAATTTGGATACGCGGATGAGCAAGCTTGATCGCGGTGATTACCAAGCGATTATTTTGGCAGCAGCAGGTTTAAAACGCTTAGGCATGGAATCGCGAATTCGTGCCTTACTGCCTTTTGATCCGCATACGCCAGCGGCTGGTCAGGGCGCTTTGGGTATTGAAACCTTAAGTAAGCGTAGTGATGTCAAGGCCTGGCTTGCACCGCTCTATGACATGCCAACCGCTTTAGCGGTGACTGCAGAACGGGCTGTCTCCCGCAAACTCGGAGGTTCCTGTGAGGTTCCATTAGCTGCCCATGCACAATGGAATAATTCCAATCAACTGGTGATGCATTCCTACGTTGCAAGCGTTGATGGTCAGCAGATTTGCTTGGCCAGTGGAGCGCGCTCAATAAAAGATCACCATGAAGCTGAGGCATTTGGTTTAGCGATTGCGGATGATTTGTTAGCGCAGGGGGCAGCAGCCTTATTGCCGCATTAATTGCTTACCAATCGTTTAGGTATGACTAAAAGCCCAACGATCCATCCCAACATCATTGTGACAAGACCGATTGGTCAGGCACGTCATTTAATCGAGGTTTTACAAAGGCAAATCGCTGGGTTAAACACGCCTGTCCAGATCATTAACTTACCCCTGTTGACTATTGTTCCCAAAGAGGATGAAAGCACTTTTAAAGACTTAACGAAAATTCTACCCGCAGTTGATTTGGTTGTTTTTGTGAGCCCCAATGCGGTCGAGTGCACGATGCGACTATTGGGCGATTTTCATCAGACTTGGAATGGATTAGCAAAGCGAAGTCTGCAGATTGGCGTCATGGGGGGCAGTAGCAAAGAGGCCTTACTCAGGCATGGCATTGCTGACCAAAACATCATTCTTCCGCCCGATTCAGCACGTTGGGATTCGGAAGGACTTTGGGGCCAATTGCAAAATTTTCATTCTGACTGGCACGGTAAGTCAGTTTTATTTTTAAAAGGCGAGGGCGGACGCGAATGGTTGGCGGACACCATGAGCTCCGCAGGAGTTGCTGTGTCAGCCATTTCGGTCTATGCCAGAATGCCCTTAAATGATTTAAGCCCCGCCTGGCGTCAATTGGATCAGGCACCCGATACCGATTCAATTTGGGTCTTAACCTCATCGGAGGCGGTGCGATATTTAGCGGCATCGATTGCGCAAGGTGTATGGAGAAATGTCAGCAATTTGCGTAATTCCAGTGCTTTATGTTCTCATCCCAACATCGCTAGAGCGGCTCATGAAGCCGGTTTTGGCGAGGTAATGCAGTGCTCGCCAGGAGATGAAGCTATCGCTCAAGCTCTTTTAACTTGGCTTCCAAAGTAGGTAAAAAAATCTCATTTACCAGTAAAGGGTGATTTTTTAGTTGGTATAGGGTGCGTCTTGCCCAAAGCTTATTAGGCAGGAGCGGGTATTTTTTTTTACAACTTTGCCACAAGGGATGACTTTGTTTTAGACAAATCATTTCTCGTTCGTTGTAATGCTTTTTCCCTTTTTTGCGCGCAAATAATACTGCTCCTAATGGCCGTCTACCCAGCTTTAAAACAAATTGATTACTGCCGCTTGCGCTACTGACGGGAATGATGCTGCGAGCCAACACTAAAGGGGTTTGATCAGCACTTAATAGCACTTCTCGAACACGGCAGCGTCGCAGGGGCCTTTTAAAAAAATGGCGTTCGTTTTTTAATACGTTTTGATTGCGATCGACGAGTACTTGAACTGATAATTTATGATTCAGCTGCTGTTCTAATTTTGCAGTGAGTGAGCCGGTATCGGCGAGCCAAGTTTGCCAAAAACGTGGCGCACTTTGGAGTACGCCACGATTGGTATTTTTCCAAATCGATGGTGAGCGAGACTTCTGCTGCAACATCTTAGAACTTATTGAAGGATCTCCGCGCTGCTCCGCCACCAAACTTCGGTTTGCCCCGTTTGGCGCCAGGGCGATGTCCTGGCTTTTGTGAGCCATCGCCTTTTGGTTTTAATTGGGGCTCAAGTCCTGCAATCACAGAGGCCGCCATAGGTTGTTGAGTAAAGCGTTCAATCGCACGAATTTTGACGCGGTCACGATGTTCAGCCAAGGTCACTGCAATACCATTGCGACCCGCACGTCCAGTTCTACCGATACGATGCGTATAGTCTTCTGGTTTCATGGGTAAGCCAAAGTTAATCACATGACTAATACCAGGCACATCGATACCACGAGCAGCTACATCGGTAGCCACCAAAATACGCGTTTGACCTTTGCGTAAAGCGTCGAGTCGACGATTACGCACCGCTTGAGGCATAGCACCATGTAAAGCACTAGCTTGATAACCATTAGCACGTAATGTGTCAGCAATCTTCTCGCTTTCGATCTGAGTGCTAGCAAAAACGACGGCTTGTTCTAAATCGGGGCTCGATAAAAGATGCTCTAACAAACGGTGTTTGTGTGCCACGCTGTCAGCCCAATGCAAACGTTGGGAAATATTCGCGTGCGCTTCGCCTGCATGAGACAACTCGATGCGACCCGCTTGTTTTGTCATATTCGAAGCTAAGGACATTACTTTAGGTGCAAAGGTTGCTGAGAACATCAGAGTTTGTGCACGCTGTTTGCAGCATTTATCAATCGCAGCCAGGTCGTCTGCAAAGCCCATATCGAGCATCCGATCGGCTTCATCGATCACTAAATGCTGTACTAAATCGAGCTTGATGGCGCGGCTATTAAATAAATCGAGCAAACGACCAGGTGTAGCAACAACTAAGCCCGCACCTTTGATCGCTTGTATTTGTTTGCCGTAAGGCATTCCACCCATTACGGTTGCAATGCGAAGGCCTTTAATGCCACGAGAAAGATTAATCGCATCGGCAGCCACTTGTTGAGCAAGTTCGCGAGTCGGGCAAAGTACCAATACTTTGGGTTGAGCGCGTCCCGGTACAGGGCTAGCAGCGGGATTACTGGCTAATAATTTGTGTAAGAGGGGCAATAAAAAAGCAGCAGTTTTACCACTTCCCGTTTGGCTACTAGCCAGCCAATCGCCGCCATGCATAGCCGCAGGGATGACTTTGGTTTGAACGGGTGTCGGTTGTGTGAAACCCAAGGCGGCAACGTTTGCCAACAGTGGGGCTGCTAAGCCAAATGAGGCAAAGCCAGAATTCGAATCTTTAGTAAAAGATTCGCGAACTGATTCTTGTCCAATCTCAAGGTTGGATTCGCTGGGTGTTAGCGTAGATGTTTGATTCGTATATAACATGCAATACCATCCCCTCTCGGGAATGTCTCCGGTTGTTGCGCTGCTTTTGTATAGGGCAAGCGCGATGGTCTAGGGCATCGACCATCAGACAAGCGGCAGCGGGGAGAAGTTTTAACTCACTCTTGTTTACTTCACAAGATGCTTAACCAAGTCGCTGAAATATGTAAATTGCTGGGGACGATGTTTCAAAAAAGCCTCTTATTATGACACGTTTACTGATTATGATCCAGTAATGCTTTACTTTCTTGATTGGGCACGCTTCGGAATTGTTGATTTACCCAGCTATTTACTGGGCACAATCATCATTGTCTTGCTCCCTGGCCCTAATTCCCTGTACGTGCTTACCGTCACCTCTCAACAGGGCTGGAAGGCCGGTTCTTGGGCTTCTTTAGGAATCGTTTTGGGGGATTCGGTATTAATGTTGGCAGTAGCTTTTGGGGCGGCATCGTTGTTGTTAGAAATGCCCAAATTATTTTTAGCGATCCGTTGGCTTGGCGCCTTTTATTTGGCTTGGATTGGTTGGGGCTTAATCCAATCTGGCTTGAGTTCTTTAAAAATGCAAACCGAACCCGCAAGAAAAGTAAGGACTTCATCAATCGCAAACCAATTAATGCGATTGCACCCTCTTCTCGCTGCCTTGGGGCTTTCTTTAACCAACCCCAAAGCCATTTTTTTCTTCGTTTCTTTTTTTACTCAATTTGTCGATCCTAACTTTAATCAGCCAGCCCTTAGTTTTTTATATTTGGCCATCGTCCTGCAAATCATTAGCATTGCTTATTTGTTGGTCTTAATGGTGTTGGGTCAGGGTTTGTTGGAACTATTTCGCGGGCATCCAAAGTGGTCAGCGGTCCTTTGGTTTGTGGTGGGTACTTTTTTTATTGCTGTTGCGATTCGTTTGTTGATAATCTAATAAAATAATCACCAGTTCATGGTTTAGCACGAAAGATCAAAATGGAAATCGCATTATTAGGTGGTGGATGTTTCTGGTGTTTAGAGGCGGTTTATCAGCGCGTTAAAGGGGTGGAAAAGGTCGTGTCGGGTTATGCAGGTGGGCGTGATCCAAATCCAAGCTATGACGCAGTGTGTTCCGGCACATCGGGGCATGCTGAGGTGATTGAAATTCATTTTGATCCAAGCGTGGTTTCATTTCATGATTTGTTAGAAGTTTTTTTTGTAATTCACGATCCAACTACCTTGAATTATCAAGGCAATGATGTGGGCTCTCAATACCGTTCGGTAATTTATGCACAAAATCAGCAACAACTCGATACCGCCAAAGCCATCGTCAAAGAAATTGATAGCGAGCGTATCTACCAAAATCCGATTGTGACTGAAGTAAAGTTAGCGCCGGTTTTTTATGCGGCTGAAAAATACCACCAAAATTATTTCAATCAAAATCCAGGTCAAGGTTATTGCATGGCAGTAGTGGCCCCCAAGGTTTCAAAGTTCCGCAATAAATTTAAGCAATTATGGCTTGATGCTTAGTTTTGCGTAAGGGTCAAGTCTAAGGGCCAAGTCTAAGGAGCAAGTCGCGAGATCGTCCATCCCGTTTGCAATTGTTGGTAAAGGATACGGTCATGTAAGCGTGATGGCCTACCTTGCCAAAATTCAATTTGATGAGCAACTAATTGATAGCCGCCCCAATGTTCTGGACGTTTTGGTTTTAACCCTAATTCTCTTTCAAAGCGCTTTTCTTCCTCCTCTAAAAAGGCACGATTGGGAATCGTTTGGCTTTGGGGTGATGCCCAAGCTCCAATTCGCGAAGCAAGAGGCCTATCTTGGTAGTAAAGATCACTTTCACTTTCGCTGACTCGACTAACTTTTCCAGTGATGCGTACTTGACGCTCTAATTCATGCCAATGAAATAGTAAGCAGGCCTCGGGACGTTGTTTTAGCTCCCGCCCTTTTTGGCTAAGGTAGTTGGTAAAAAAACAAAAATGATTTTCTTTTAAGGCCTTGAGTAAAACTACTCTAGCTGATGGACTCCCTTTTGAGTCTGCGGTAGCCAAGACCATCGCATTCGGTTCTGGGCATTCGGATTGGCTGGCTTGCTCAAACCAAGTATGGAATAAGTCCATCGGATTAGCGGGAACCGTATCCTCAGAAAGCGTCCCTAGGGCATAATTTTTTCGCAGCTGAGCTAAGGAATTAATCGACTTGTTCATGAATTCAGTATAAAGAGAGCTTATGGCTCAAGAAAGACCCCAAGAAACAATTATGTCTGAGATAGGAACTTCTGATCTGGAACGCCGCTTTGGTGGGGTTGCGCGTTTATATGGCGAAGCTACTTTTCAGCGCTTTCAACAAGCGCATGTGGTGGTGGCTGGTTTGGGCGGGGTCGGCTCTTGGGCAGCCGAAGCTTTAATCCGCTCTGGTATTGGCACGATCAGTTTGATTGATATGGATCACATCGCCCCGAGCAATACGAATCGGCAACTCCATGCCCTAGATGGAGCATTTGGGCAATCCAAAGTAGATGCAATGGCAGAGCGTTTGCTCAAAATTAACCCTCAACTGAAAATCATTCAGCATGATCTTTTTTTAGAGCCCGATAACTTAAGTGGTTTAATTCCCACGAATTCCTTTGTTTTAGATGCTACCGATGCCATTTTGACCAAGATTGCATTGGCTGTTTTTTGTGTAAAAAACCAGATTGGCTTGGTGATGTGCGGAGCCGCCGGAGGAAAAATTGACCCCAGAGCAATTTATTCGGATGATTTGGCTAAAACCGTTCAAGACCCTTTATTGGCAAAAATACGGGCGGATTTGCGAAAAAACCATAGTTTTTCTAAGGATTTGAAAAAAAAGATGGGAATTAGGGCGGTTTTTTCCTCTGAGCCCCGACAAGGAAAAGCCTTTGGCGGGCTGGCTTGTTCGGGGTATGGATCGGCAGTGACGGTGACCGCCAGCTTCGGCTTTGTAGCCGCAGCTGAAATTTTAGGCTTAGCAGGGGGTGTAAACCCTTAAATTATTTGGTAAACTGTTGAATTATTTGGATAATTAAACCAAATGATAATTTTGTCAACGCATTGTGCTTTGTATTCGTTGATGGAGTAGCTTCAAAAAATGCCATTTGTTTCGACTGTGGATTTGATGAAGTATTTTTAATTCCGCAGGAAACTGCATTTTTTATAATTTATTAAGGAGTTTTACATGAGCAAGATTATTGCCGCTTTAGTTGTAGGTTTGTTCTCTGTTGGTGTGTTTGCACAAGCTGCTCCAGCTAAGAAAGAAGAAGCTAAGCCAGCTGCTGCTGCTCCAGCTAAGAAAGATGAAAAGAAAGCTGACGCTAAGCCAGCCGCTGCTGCTCCAGCTGCTAAACCAGCTGACAAGAAGTAATTCTTTCGTCTGTAAGAGAACCCCAGCATGCTGGGGTTTTTTTTCGTCTGTATCTTGCGTCATCGTATACGTGAAATCCCTGTAAGAAATTTCTGATTCTCTTGTAGGAATATTTAATAGATCCTTGAATATTCAAACTTTAAAAATATTTTTTTAGTAAATATTTTTTATTTAGCATTTTTGTAATTTATTCCCCTAGTTTTTTTAAAGGCATCTCCCTAGACTTTGTTCTGCTTGGCAACTTTGTGCCAGCTCATCATGGAAAGGAGATCTCTTTTGCAGACTCAAGAAACCGGCTTAAAACGCCATCTCAAGGTAAGGCATATTCGCCTTATGGCTTTAGGCTCCACAATTGGGGTCGGATTATTTTTAGGATCAGCCAGTGCGATTCAAATTGCGGGGCCTTCCATTCTGCTGGCGTATCTACTCGCAGGAATCGTTGCTTTTATTGTGCTTCGCGCTTTGGGTGAAATGGCGGTGCATGAGCCGGTTGCTGGTTCGTTCGCCGCTTATGCTAATTCCTATGTTAGTCCTTTGGCGGGCTATATGGTTGGTTGGGGTTATTGGTCTTATTGGATTGTGGTTGGCATTGCTGAAGTGACTGCGGTTGGGATTTATATGGGTATTTGGTTCCCCGAGACTCCGCAATGGCTTTGGGCTCTCTCATCTGTCATTGCCATGGGCCTAATTAACTTAATTGCTGTCAAAGTATTTGGTGAGTTTGAATTTTGGTTTGCGTTAATCAAGGTTATTGCAATCATTGTGATGATTGCCATGGGAGTAGCAGTCATTTTTTTTGGATTTACTAACGCGTGGCAGCCGATTGGATTAAGTCATCTTTGGCAACATGGCGGATTTTTCCCCAACGGTATAACTGGCTTTCTGTTTTCTCTGCATATGGTTTTATTTGCCTATGTTGGAATTGAAATGATTGGTTTGTCCGCTGGTGAAGCCGAGAATCCGAAGAAAACTATTCCAATGGCTATTGATTCATTGGCTTGGCGCATTTTAATTTTTTATCTTGGCGCCCTGTTTGTGATCCTAGCTATCTTCCCGTGGAATGAAGTTGGTCAAGAAGGAAGTCCTTTTGTCGTGATGTTCGAACGCTTAGGTTTGCGTGAGGCCGCCGGCATTATCAATTTTGTGGTCATTACCGCAGCCCTTTCTTCTTGCAATGCTGGAATTTTTAGTGGTGGTCGATTACTGTATGGTTTGGCTGTTAATGGCTATGCGCCGCGAAAATTTGCCAAGCTCTCTAATCATGGTGTGCCTTATCGGGCCGTCTTATTTACCGTACTTGTTCCGGTGATCGGTGTCATTGTGAATTACTTCGTTCCCGAGAAAGCCTTTCATTACATGATGGCCGCAGTTACTTTTATTGGTTTGATGGTATGGTTGGCGATTTTGTATACCCAAAATAAATTTCGTCAAAGCTTAAATAAAGACGAGTTATCTCAATTGGCGTACCGCTGCCCATGGTGGCCATATTCAACTTGGTTTGCCTATGGTTTTATTGTTTTAGTAATAGGACTCATGGCTTGGCACGATGAGGCACGTATCGCCCTCATGGTGGGTCCGATGGTGTTGTTCATTTATTTGGCGATGTTTTTCCTGATGGGCTTGCATCGCAAATATCGACATACGCAAGTGAATAAAAAAGCGGCTAATCCTGTTGAAATGAATCAGGCCGAAATGAATTAAGTTCGGCAAGTTCCTTCATCGTGGCAAATGCAATTCGCTAATCAATGAAACAAAAAAATACAGCAAAGGAAATGAATCATGATTATTGGTATTCCAAAAGAAGTTAAAAATAATGAAGCTCGGGTTGGCTTAATTCCGGGTCATGTAGAAACTTTATGTAAACGAGGTCATCGGGTGGTAGTAGAAAGTGGTGCGGGTAGCCAAATTGGTTTTAGCGATGCTTTGTATGAAGAGGCTGGTGCTGAAATTATGGGGGGCGCTAAATTAGTCTACGACCAAGCTGAAATGATCGTTAAAGTAAAAGAACCGCAGCCTGAAGAATGCGCTCTTTTACACGAGGACCAAATTTTGTTCACATATTTACATTTAGCCCCAGACCCGATTCAAACTCAGGCCTTAATTGAGTCGGGTGCTATTTGCATTGCCTATGAAACCGTGACCGGCCAAAATGGAAGCCTACCTTTGTTATCGCCGATGAGTGAGGTGGCTGGAAGGATGTCCATCCAAGCGGCAGCCACTCATTTGGAAAAATCAAAAGGCGGCGCGGGCCTTT
Organism: Polynucleobacter sp.; assembly: GCA_016462905.1. Lineage (GTDB taxonomy): Bacteria > Pseudomonadota > Gammaproteobacteria > Burkholderiales > Burkholderiaceae > Polynucleobacter. The sequence continues at coordinate 139,680 of JAEMSI010000002.1, forward strand.
TATTGGCAGGTGTTCCTGGAGTTGCGCCGGCTAAAGTTTGTATTTTGGGGGCTGGTGTCGTGGGGCGAAATGCTTTGCAAATGGCAGTTGGTATGGGCGCTGACGTGAGTATTTTGGATCGTGATTTAGAGCGTTTGCGGCAAATTGATTTTATGTATAGCAATCGTGTGCGTACTTTATTTTCAGATGCGATGGCGATTAAAAATGAATTGCAGCAGGCTGATGTCATCATTGGGGCAGTTTTATTGCCAGGCGCTGCCGCCCCCAAATTAGTAACACATGATTTACTAAGCAAAATGAAACGCGGCTCGGTGGTAGTTGATGTAGCCATTGATCAAGGCGGTTGTTTTGAAACCTCAAAACCGACAACGCATGCGAATCCAAGTTATGAGGTTGATGGCGTAATTCATTATTGCGTTGCAAATATGCCAGGGGCGGTCGCTAGAACTTCTACCTTTGCTCTGACCAATGCTACCTACCCATTTGTCGAGGCCTTGGCGAATTTAGGTGCTAATTCTGCGTTAAGGGCTTACGAAAGTTTGCGCAATGGATTAAGCATTCATCGAGGAAAACTAACTTCGGCGCCAGTAGCGAGTGCGCAAAATTTAGAGTTTATCCCTGCAGAAGCAGTCTTAGCATAAAAAGCTAAGCTGCTTTGATGATGGATGCGGGGTGATTAATTGAGGTCGGTGACGAGTGATGCAAGGGTTTCGTGTGAAAGCGATTCAACATGCATTGGATAGCCTTTATGATCGCACCCCACCATCATTTGGGCGCCAGCCTTTAATGCAATCTTCATATCCTCAGTTAGTTCAAAACGTAAGAAATGAACAGCTGAGGTTTTGGTTTCGTTGCTGCGATCTAAATCTTCGTCTGCAATGGCATACACCCGTTTTTGACCTTCTACTTCGAGAAAGAGATGATCTTCAACCCCAAGTAGTTTAGTTAAGGCAATTTTTCGATCAGCTTCGTTAGGATACTCAATCATCAGGGTTACCTTGAAGTTCGATCCATCGGGAACCATCGGGTTATAAGCATCCAACTCGTCTTGGATTCCTTCATCTTCAAAAGTTTTTTCAACCCGCAACATTTCTTGAATTTGATAGCGCATTAAGAATTCATTTTCGAAAATCAGGGTAAGGTGTTCGCCCAAATGAACAGTGCGGATGCGTCGTTGCACAATGGCTTGTTGACGCATTTCTGGGCGAGCCTTGTGATAGCTTTCTAAGCTCATGAGACTATCGCGTGTAATTTTTCCCATACTGATTGATCCTGTATTCATATTTTTTAAACTCTTTCAGCGTTCTATTGTGAACTCTTTATGATTAATTTATAAGTCGTAGGCAATTGCCATTAAAGTTAAAGGGTGGGCTAGTGCTATTTTGGGTAGACCAAGCTCTTCCATACCCTGCTCAATATGGTGAGCTGCTAGTTGGCAATCGGAACTAATGTAATTAGGGGTGTCCTCGGCCATTCTCTTAAAGACCGGTTTACCAATCTTTTTTGAGATCTCATGGTACTCATCTTTTACACCCCATGTACCAGCGTGTCCTGAGCATCTTTCCACTACATTAAGCTCTGTGCCAGGAATCATTTTTAGAATCTCAGCTGTTTTTTGTCCCAAGTTTTGAACTCGCGAGTGGCAGGGTACGTGATAGCTAACATGCCCTAATTCTTTCTTGAAATCATTTTTCAGCAAGCCATCTTTATTGCGAGCAATAAAATATTCAAACGGATCCCACATCGCTTCTTTGACTAATTGCACATCGGCATCCTCTGGAAACATTAATGGCAGCTCTTGTTTGAACATTAAGGTGCAAGAGGGAATCGATGTCAAAATGGCATAGCCCTCCTTAGCTAATTTAGCCATTTTGGGAATATTTTTTTCTTTATTGGCCGCCACGGATTCAAGGTCACCTAATTCCAATTTAGGCATTCCACAGCACACTTCCTTTTCAACCAACACGTAAGGAATGGCATTGTGTTCTAAGATTTTGATCAAGTCCTGACCGATCCCGGGCTCGTGGTATTTAACAAAGCAAGTTGCATAGATAGCAACTTTGCCAGGGGTACGTTGACCATTTTTAATTTCAAAATCAGCCGACGTTTTGGCTAATTGGGGAAAGGTTTTTTCAGCGTACTCTGGTATCCAGGCATTTTTATCAACATCTAAAACGGACTGCATGACATTGCGCGCCATCCGATTTTTGTGAGCCAAGTTAATGGTTTTTGTCACAATCGGAATTCCAGCGAAGTAACCCATCCCATCAGTCGATGATATAAATTTATCCCTGTAACTCGTTTTACCTGCTTTAAAGTTCGCCGCTTTTGCGCGCAACATTAAATGGGGAAAATCAATATTCCATGGATGGGGTGGTGTATAGGGACATTTCGTCATGTAGCACACATCGCATAAATAGCATTGGTCTACCACTTGCTGATAATCGGCTTTGGCTACGCCCTCAACCTCACCTTCTTTGGTGGCATCAACCAAATCAAATAGAGTTGGAAAGGCATTGCATA
>JAEMSI010000076.1 GCA_016462905.1 Polynucleobacter sp.
GTAAAACCTGCGCGCTTAAAGAATGTACTTCCTAACTCGGTGCTTGGTAATTGTTTTAATAAAGATTGAATCTTTTGCTTATCGGCACTATTTAAAGTGGGGCTTGCCATAATAAAAAATCCTGGTAATTTTACAAACTCATTAAGAATTTTTAATGAGCTTTGTAATTGGGGGTCCTTGGCTTTAAATTCGCCCATACTCATCATCGCAAAAGGTGCCTCATCCGAAGTTAGGGCAATTCCCAAACTATCATCATTCGCAATCTGTAAAATTTCATAATCCTTTCCTTGGAGGTACCCCTGTTCCTTTAGCCAATTCATTCCAGCCAACGCAACCAAAGACTGAGGGTTAGCTAATGCTAATTTTTTACCCTTAAGTTTAGAGAGATCATTATTTTGATTTGCTAAACCAACCAACAAACCTGGAATGCTGGGCTCAAAAACGTATAGCACCTCCCAGCCAGCGTCTTTTACAGCCACCCTACCAAGATTGGGGGCTGTCACCATTAATTGAAAATCTTTAGCTAAAGCTTGCTGGTGGAAAGTGGCGAAATTTTTGGCCGTTGTAATCTGTACTGGTCTACCTAAGCCGTTCTCAAAATACTGTGCTAAGGGCTGGTAATTTGTAGCAATAATTCTGGCGCTTACATTGGGTACCACTCCAATAACAAATTCTGAATTGGGGGTCTGGGAACGTACGCTAGTGGCAGAGACTAGCGTAAAAATAAAGCAACAAACAGCCCCTAACGAGAGATGGAAATTCATCCTATAACCCCTTTATTTTTCTATGAATACGTACATTAGCATAATTAATAAGCATTGAAAAACGGCGCCCTTCCGAATAAAGTGTTAACCTGAAAGCGAATCACTATTTCGTGCCCAATTGTGGGGTTTGAGCTAATGCTGAATTGGCCTATTCATTTACACTCACACAAGGCAATTTATGGCCGCTGGTCAAAATCAAAGAAACAGAAAAAATGATCCTATGCTTACCAAAACAGGCAAGCCTCGCTTAGGCCCACTCAATCTAGAACAATTAAATAAGTTGCTTGAATCAAGCAATAAAGCGAAACAAAAAGACATGATTCGCAAAGCGATCAGCGCTCGTGAAAAAGCAGTAATTGTGACTTAATGATGAATGTATCGTAAGGGAATCAAAAAGCCTCGGCTGTATTTTGCTTAAACCAAAAGTAGAGGCCTATTTACTTGCGCGGCAGATTCCAACCAAGCCGATAACCTGGCCCTGTTGGTTTCGAATAGGAGACTTTAAAGTCTCCACCATCACTTTGTGCCCGTCTGGATATATCAATTCTTCTTGATTGATTCTTTCCTTTCCTTCCTCCAGCATTTCCTGATCCTTCTGCCGAAAAAACTCTGCCACTTCTTTAGGAAATAGATCAAAGTCGGTTTTGCCAATCATTTGACATAATGGTTTGCCGAGTAATTTCTCCCAAGCTAAATTTCCGCCTTGGTAGACGCCACTACTATCTTTATAAAATATTACATCTGTAACAGAATTAATTGCATCGCTGAGTTGAATTGTCATCGTCTACTTTCATCCAAAATTAGAGTGAGTATTGATTTATACCATGCAGACAGTACCCCTCCATCTCTTGAATAGAGAGCGGCACTAAACCTTAACTGGGGTTAAGTAATTTGCTGTCAAAAAATTGAATTTTATTTCTACCATGCGTTTTAGCGAAATACATCGCCTTATCGGCATTGCTAACCAGCGCCTCCTCATCGAGGCCATGGTCTGGGTAAATCGCAATCCCTACGCTTGCACCAATCTTTAAATAATGGTCATGAATAAAAAACGGCTTAATTAAATCATCTCTAATTTTTTCTGCCACAACCTTAGCATCCTCTTCCGAATCAATACTTGAAAGTAAAACTAAAAATTCATCACCACCAATACGCGCCAAGGTATCAGAGTCTCGCACACAAGCTAACATTCGACTAGTTGCTTCTTGCAATACCAAATCACCTGTGGCGTGCTGATATTGATCATTAATTTGTTTAAAGTGATCTAAATCAACATAAGCAATAGCAAACTTGCCTTTATTACGCTTTGCTAAAGAAAGGATTTGATTAAAACGCTCTCTAAATAAATGGCGATTTGGTATACCCGTCAAGGTGTCATGATTTGCCTCATAGCGGCTTTCGACGCTCAGTTGGTATTGCTTTAAAAATATTCTTACGCCAATA
>JAEMSI010000026.1 GCA_016462905.1 Polynucleobacter sp.
GGCTGATTTACTACCATCGCTACTGCACGACGCATCTTTTCATTATTAAAAGGAGCGTGCAAGAAGTTAAAACGGATCAAGCCCATAGAACCAAGGGGGTCAATGTTTTCAACTTTAACGTCTTTATTTTTAGCCAAAATGGGGATTAAATCAGGCGGCATTTGCTCCCACCAATCAGCCTCACCATTACTCAACGCATTGGCAGCAGTTGCTGCATCAGGAATATAAAGCCACTCAACCCGATCGACTTTGGCTACCTTGCCACCCGAAGCCCACGATGGAGCCTCTTTACGGGGCACATAATCTTTGTTCTTTACGTAGACCACTTTGCTACCAGGAACCCACTCCTCTTTAATCATCTTAAAAGGACCAGAGCCAGTGGGATCGGTAATATTGGTAAATGCATCGGTCTTCGCCACACGCTCAGGCATGATGAAAGGAACGTTGGAAGAAGGCTTACCTAAAGCATCTAAAACAAAAGCAAATGACTTTTTTAACTTTAAGACAAAAGTCTTATCGTTGGTAGCGCTCCACGATTCGGTTGCTTCAGCTAATTTTTGTCCTAGCACATCGCGTTTTGACCAACGATCTAAAGAAGCGATTACGTCAGCCGAACGGACTGGGGCGCCATCATGAAACTTCAAGCCATCGCGTAAAGTAAAAGTGTAAGTTAATTTATCTGGGCTTATAGAATACTTATCGACCATTTGCGGTTTGATATCAAACTTACTGTCCATCGCAAACAAAGTATCGTAGACCATGTAGCCATGATTACGGGTAATGTAAGCCGTGGTTGCGATCGGATCCAAGATTTTCAAATCAGCCTGCGCAATAAACTTCAGAGTTTTTTGGGCTTGGGCTTCTGCTGGCACTGGCAAAGCAATCAAAGCAGCTGAAAGTACTAAGCTCACTGGAACTATTGTCTGAATCACTGAACGTCTCAATTTATTCACCATATCATCTCCGTAAAAATGGCAATACCAAACTCATTATTTCAAAACGATTTTGCTACTGATCTTATTAAAAAAGCGTTTGCATCTAAAGGATTTATTCTTTATTTTTGTGCAATTTCTTTAAAAATAGCCGCTTAGATAAGCTTAAATCCTTAAATTGGTGCATCTAGATAAGTTTTTACCATAGATATCAATTGATGTTCTTGATATTGTCTGCCCACCAACTGGATTCCGGCCAGACTTCCGGGGGAAAAGTCCCCTTTTATTAGGGGCATCCCTAATATGGGGAGCCCGGCAGCCCCCATGGCAAGACTCAATTCCCGCAATGGCTTAGCGGCCTCGGGTAAATCCCGTTGGAAAACTGGCGGGCAATTAGTCAAAGGCAAAGCCAAGATATCAACTGAGTTGAGCGAGGATTGAAAAAATTGGCCAAAACGCTTTAACTCAGATAAGGCATGATTTAACTGCTCTTTAGTCAACCGTACAGAATGTCTTAACTCATCGATGACCGGTTTTCCTAAACGATCTGCAAATGTGTCGGCATCGCCACAGAGCATTTGAAAATCATCGAAAAATTCTTTTTGCAAGACAATCATCGCATGGCTAATCGCATCAGTAAAACTAGGCCACTCTTGCTCAATCAATGTGATCTTTTGATTCTTTTTGGCATGCTCCATAAATTGCTTAAACGCATCGCGCACTGCAGGTTGAGCTCCATTGAGCATTTTAGGATCCCAACCTATTCTTAAGGAATCTGCAAGCTCAGCGCGTGCAATCGGTTTCGATTTAGGTAAAAAAGAATTCCCCAAAAAATACTCGCAATCGTCTAGGGTGTTCACTAGCGGGCCAACCACATCCAAGGTTCTTGAACGCGGGACCACACCATCTAAAGCAAAGGATTGCATCGAAGGCCTTAGGCCCACAATTCCACACCACGCAGCAGGAATTCGAATTGAACCTCCGGTATCCGACCCTAAGGCCATCGGTACGATGCCCATCGCTACTGCCCTTGAACTACCGCTAGAGGATCCGCCTGACAAACATCCATTGAGATGCGGATTAAATACATCGCCAAAATGAGCGTTTTCACCAGTTAAGCCTACCGCCCATTCATTCATATTGGTTTTACCAATCGGAATCGCGCCACGGTCAATTAAACCTTGCAAAACTGAAGCCGTTTTAACTGCGCGCTTGGAATACGCTTTAGGGCTCCCAGCGCTAGTGATTAAATTAGCCCAATCAATATTATCTTTAACGGCAAATGGTATTCCGGCTAAATCACCACCCTGTTCACCGCGAGCAATTTTAGAATCCAATTCATCGGCCATGGCCAAAGCCAGATCGCCATGCAAACTAACAAAACTCGGGCAAATAGCAGAGCCCAATAGCTCTTTTTGAGCCAAGCTTAGAGCCCGCTCGACCTGCGAACGTGCCGTCTTCTCGCCAGCATTTACCGCCGCCGCCAAATGACTTAGTGCGGGCCAATGATGATATGGTTTCATGAATGAATACTAAACTAATCGTCCAATAAGAAAACACGAAACAGAGAGATAATACGGTGAATAAAAAAAGGATAAGGGGAATTCAATGACTAAGCCCGTTGTTATTACGGTTGCTATTACCGGTGCTGTTCCACGCAAAAAGGATTGCCCTGGATTGCCAGTAACTACCTCAGAACAAATCGAGGAAACCCATAAAGCCTATGAAGCAGGGGCTTCATTAGTGCACATCCATGTGCGCAATGCCGATGAAAGTCCTGGCTCTAACCCAGATCAGTTTGCTGCTGTTCAAGAAGGAATTCGCAAACATTGCAAGGATATGATTGTGCAATTCTCCACGGGTGGACGCGGACGTGATCAAACGCAACGGGGTGCAATGCTGTTTCATCGCCCCGATATGGCTTCGTTAGCCACTGGCTCGGTCAATTTCCCCAATGGAATTTACGAAAATGCGCCCGATTTTGTCGAGCACCTCGCATCGGAGATGCTGAAATACGAGATCAAACCCGAAGTAGAAATATTTGATTTAGCCATGCTATACAACGCCGCCAATTTAATTAAAAAAGGCTTAATGAAGGCTCCTGCCCACGTTCAATTTGTCATGGGGGTTCCCAACGCACTGCCGGTGCGTCGGAGTATTTTGGAATTCTTAATCAAAGAATTAAATGAACTCATGCCCGATGCAACATGGACCGCGGCAGGCATTGGTCGCCATCAACTCACCCTCAATCAATGGGCACTCGAATTAGGCGGTCACGTGCGTACTGGTCTTGAAGACAATATTCGTTTTGATGAAAATCGCATCGCCAAAGATAATGCAGAGTTGGTTGCACGGGTCGCGCAATTAGCAAAAGAGATGGGCAGGTCAGTTGCTTCTGGAGTGCAAGCAAGACAGCTTCTCGGTTTGCGTGCCGCTTAATCAACTTAACTCATTGAATACGATGCCAAAAAACCGCGGTGCTGATTTATTAGTCAATGCTTTTGAAAAGCAAGCTGTAACCACCATCTTTACCCTTTCGGGTAATCACATCATGCCGATTTTCGATGCGGTGATTGAGCGTCATATCCGCTTAATTCATACGCGCCATGAGGCGGCTGCAGTTCATATGGCAGATTGTTTTTCCAGACTCACTGGCAAAGTAGGCATCGCCATGGTGACTGGCGGACCTGGGCATGCTAATGCAGTATCGGCACTGTATACCGCCCTAATGGCAGAAGCTCCCGTCATTTTGTTATCAGGCCACGCTCCTAATAATCAATTAGGAAAAGGCGCTTTTCAAGAAATCCGTCAAGCCGATATAGCCGCTCCACTTTGCAAAGCTTCTTGGACTTGCGCAGGCTCTGAATTTTTAAGTGCCGACTTTCATCTGGCATGTCAAATTGCGCTCGCTGGTCGGCCTGGGCCTGTGCACTTAAGCTTGCCATCCGATGCGCTAGAAAATACATTCGTAGGAGAAGAATCCGCTCAAGCTAGCCCCTCTGCCCCAAAGGCGCTCAATCTACACCCGCTTGCTCCTAATACCAAGATCACAGATGAAATCATTTCGTTACTACAGCAAGCAAAAAAACCCCTCATTCTTTCTGGGGCCAGTGCTGCTCACACCCACGAAGCCCGATACCAAGAGTTAGGCCGTCTCCTTCAGATCCCCTGCATTGCGATGCAAAGCCCGCGAGGAATTGCCGATCCTAGTCTTGGCTCATTCACAGAAATCATCGAACAAGCCGATCTCGTTTTACTGCTCAATAAACGAGTCGATTTCACGTTAAAGTTTGCCGCGACACCACCCTTTGCAAAAGAGACTCGTTTTATTCAACTCGAATCCGATCCTGAAGAAATTCAACGGGCAAAATCAGCTCTAAAAGAGCGGCTTGTAATCAGTTCGCAGGCCGATTTACTGCCCTCTATAGAGGCACTCATTCAGACCACACAAAGTAAGCCTGCTACCTTGCTACAGGATCCTAATTGGTATAGCTCAGTTCAAGCTGCCATTTCCTATCGCCCGACGAGCTGGAAAACTGCCGAATCCAAAACGCCTCAGCGTGTTCATCCAGCCAATGCATTGCTCCCCTTACAGGCCATCTTGGATAGCCACCCCGATTCCATCTTAGTTGCCGATGGCGGCGAGATTGGACAGTGGGCGCAAGCATGTTTGCATGCACCCCATCGAGTCTTAAACGGGGTTGCTGGTTCGATTGGCGCTTCGATTCCTTTTGCAGTTGCCGCAGCGATTACCAAACCCAATGTTCCGGTGGTAGCGGTATTAGGTGATGGCACCTTTGGTTTTCATAGTGCTGAATTCGATACCGCAGTACGTCACCAAGCTCCCTTCATTGCCGTGATTGGTAATGATGCGTGTTGGAATGCCGAGTACCAAATTCAATTACGCGAATACGGTCAAGAACGCGCCAAAGGCTGTGACTTACTCCCCACTCGCTACGATCAAGTCTGCGTCGCCTTTGGTGGTGCTGGTGAACTCGTGACCCAAGCGGAAGATGTCATACCAGCCGCAGTCCGCCTTCAAGAAAGTCAATTACCAGCTTGCTTAAATATTTTGATTGAAGGTCTTCCTGCGCCCAATCTAAAAAGACCGAATTAAATCCTCGGCCTGTTTATTATTTACGGAGATTTAAAACCGTTCCGAGTTTTTCGTACAGCTCATACTGTTCACGTGCAAATTTCTCGGTATCTGCTGGCGAGCGAATCGCGGCAATCGCGCCCGTAGTCTCATTCGATTTATTCCATGCTGGATCTTGAGCTACCTTCTTTAATACCTCAACCCATTTATTAACTACTTCAGCAGGAAGTCCTGGTGGACCATACAAACCACTCCAACCCGTCACTTGTTCAAATGGTGCCAAACCCAGCTCCCGTGCCGCGGGGACATCTGGAAATTCTTTTAAACGCTCGGGAGTCGATACCATCAGCGCCCGCATCGTACCGCCTTTCAGTTGGCCCACCAAGGTAGTTAAGTTATTACAAATAAATTGAACCTGACCACTTAATAAAGCGGTGGTTGCCTCACCGCCACCCTTGTAAGGAATCATCATGGCTGCAGTAGAAGGTAGATTCGAAGCGCGCAAAATAACCTCAACGGCTAAGTGCTGAGTAGTACCGTTTCCAGCAGTTGCATAATTTAATTGGCCGGGCTGAGCGCGAATATTAGCTAATAAATCCTTCATCGTTTTAAAAGGGGCGTCGGACTTTACGACGCACACCACTGGATTTAAATCCAATAGAGAAATAAAGGTAAAGTCGTTCCATTTATAGGGAACGCTACTATCTAATGCGGGAGAAATCGCTTGAGAACCACCTCTTGAAATTAACAAGGTATAACCATCGGGCGGACTCAGGCGGACTTTTTGCGAACCAATCGTTCCCGAAGCACCGACGACGTTTTGCACGATTAAAGCTTGCCCAATGTATTTCGTACCCACCGCAGACAAATTCCTGCCAGAAAAATCGCTATCTCCACCTGCCGCATATGGCGCAATTAAGGTAATCGGCTTATTCGGATAATTTTGCGCAATCGCGGTATTTGCGATGAATAAAAAACTGGCGCATGTGCAGACCAAACGGATAGCAAGTAAATTAAGTTGGTTCGATTTCATTGGAAATTTCCTATTCAAGTTATAGCTCAACTGTCAATCTTGTACCGGGGACAATAATTCCCCCGCGATCACCCGTTTCCACCGAGCCCCAGCGCGGCACATAATAATCGGGCAATGGACGTGCTTCTTTAGGGGCAATCCATAAACGTAATAAATGCCGATGCCGCTCTGGTTCAGGCCAATTCTCAAAATCGCTCCGCGAATGAAGAATTTGATGGTTATTTAATATCTGAATATCACCCGGCTCAAAACTCATCGGCAAAACGACCTTGCCCTCTTCTAAAATTAAATCAATTAAATCCATCACTTCAATTTGCTCGCGACTTAAGCGTGGCGCCTCAGGAAAATTAGCTTGTGCGGCTTCGATATATTGGCGAATATAAGTACATGTTAATTGACCCGCATGCCAAGTAAATATGGGCATGTTGTACCAAGGATAAAAACCATCTGGGATTTCGCCACGTCGATCGGTTGGATAAGGAGTAAATAAAGCCTCGACCAAATCAGGTCTACGTTTCGCAATTTCGTTATATAAACTCATTGAACTGGCTATATACGATTCGCCACCCACTTTGGCTTTTTGTAAACATAATAAGGCGACCAAATCAGCTGAATCGGTATGGAACTCTAATTTTTTATTGGTCTGGTAATAACGTGCATTCGGATTATTGATATCCACACCCTGGTCCTTTACATGGCCCAATAGATGCCCTTTCGCATTGCTACTTCGCAAACTACCCAAATGCGCCCCTAAGCCTAAATAAATCGTGGCTGACAGTTTTATACCGAAACGATCAACTGGTAAACCACGTAAAAAAACAAAACCGCGCCCAGTCAATAACTCCTTTGACAAGGATTGAATAAAAGCAACTAAGGACGGTACTGGAAATAAATCCGACGTAATTTGCTCCAAGGGTTTATTTAAAGATAAGAAATAATTCCCCGCCCGTTCGAGCTCATCAATTTGCTCTGCGGTCCAATGCATCGCCCAACTGGGATGCCGCAAAAGATCGGGTCCATACCAAGCCGATGAGCCTAAAACCTGGGGCGGCATTTCCGTTTTGGAAATCACGGGAGTTAATAGTTCCATCAGCGTATTTCTTTTAGGTGGACGATTCGACCTAAACCAAACTTAAACCCTGTCGGCGCAGAGGTAAGTCACGATAAGGCTTTCCTGTCGCAGTAAAAATGGCATTGAGAACAGCGGGGCCAACTACACAAATCGTGGGCTCGCCAACTCCACCCCAAAAATCATAGGTCGGGACTAAAACTACTTCGACTTTAGGCATCTCTTTCAGTTTTAAAAGTGGGTAGGTATCGTAATTTAACTCTTTAACACGACCATTTTCGATACTAATATCTTCATAAAAAATAGCGGATAAAGCCATCGCCACCGAACCCTCAATTTGCGCTTGCACTTGCGATGGATTCACAAAATGCCCAGAATTCAGCGCAAAGATCATGCGTTTGATATCAACTGCACCCTCTGAGGAAACCGATAACTCAGCAATCGCTGCGCTATAACTGGCGTACCCCATAAATTGCGCAATGCCGCGATGAACTCCTTTAGGCAATGGTTTGCTCCACTCGCCTTTTTCGGCAACCGCATTCAATACGCCTAAATGCTTCGGATAATTTGCCATCAAGGCACGACGAAATTCTAATGAATCACGCCCTGCTGCTTTAGCGCACTCCTCGATAAAACATTCCATGTAAATACCATTTTGATTCGTATTCACACCGCGCCACGGTCCAACGGGAATATGCGTATTACGCATCACATACTCAGTGAGTAAATTAGGAAAGGTGTAACCTAATTGCGCGTCACCTGCTTCAGCATAAAAACCTTGAAGCTGACGAGTGTCTTTATTATTCTTAATTGCCATCGGAGTAGAGTAGGCATTAATCGATTGCCCTGAAACGCGAACATAAAATCCAGTTAGGTTTCCTTTCTCATCCAGTCCAGCCGACATCTTTGCCATCGAGATGGGTCGATAGTAATCGTGTGCAAAATCTTCTTCGCGACTCCAAACCATTTTTACAGGCACATTAGGAAATTGTTTTGCAATCGCAGTGGCCTGATGTACAAAATCATGCAAACTACCGCGTCTTCCTAAACCGCCACCAATATCGAGTTTATAAACCTCACAATTCGCCAAGGGTAAGCCCGATGCTTCTGAAAGCGCCGCCATCGCATTCTCAGCACTTTGAGTCGGAACCCAAGCCTCGGCTCGTTGTCCGCTAATTTTTACGGTGCAATTCATTGGCTCCATCGTGGCATGCGCTAAAAAAGGACTCGTATAAACCGCTTCCACTTTTTTAGCTGATTTTTGAATCGCGCCTATAGCATCACCCTCTTTGCGTTGCCAAAAATCACCTTCAGCAGCTAAACCTTCTTTCAAATGACTTGCAATCGTGGTGCTTGATACCTTGACATCAGGACCAAAATCCCAATCGATCGGTAAATTATCTAACGCAATTTTGGCTCGCCACCACGTATCTGCAACAACTGCAACCGTGGCATTATTCACCTTGACCACCCCTTTAACGCCCCGCATTTTATTAATCGCATTGTCATCATAGGAAACTAACTTCCCGCCAAAGACGGGGCAACTCTTCACTGCAGCGCAAAGCATTCCGGGTAATTGCAAATCAATCGCATATACCTTTGAGCCATTGGTTTTATCGGCGGTATCAACCCGCTTGACGGAGGTACCCGCAATTTTCCAGTCTTGAGGCTTCTTTAAAGCAATCGTTTTAGGGTCTGGGGGAGTTAATAAAGCAGCGTCGGTTGCAACCTTACCGTAAGTGATTTTTTTTCCTGATGATGCATGCGTAATCACGCCCTGATCAACCCGCAATTCCTCTACAGGCACATTCCAACGATTAGCGGCCGCCTGCATTAGCATCATGCGCGCTGCTGCACCTGCTTTGCGAACATACTCTTGTGAAATACGAATACCGCGACTACCACCGGTATGCATTTCACCCCAAATGCGTTTGCGCGCCAAACTTTCTGCGGGGCTGGGTGTTTCATAAGACACTTTATTCCAATCGCACTCCAACTCTTCAGCAACTAATTGCATTAAACCAGTGCGAGTACCTTGGCCCATCTCAGAACGAACTACTCGAATCACGCATTGATCGTTCGGCTTGATGACTACCCAGACATTAATTTCATTGGGCGTTTTTAAGGGGATCACTTCAGCATTGGTATTTTGCGCAGAAACCATCTGTGGAAAATACAATCCCAAGGCTAGACCACCTGAAGCGCCAGCAGATTGAATTAAGAATTGACGGCGCGCTGGATTAATTGTTTTATTCATGATGAATCCTTATGCCTTTTTTACAAGAGTGGCTGCGGAATAGCTTTTCAAAACATCGGCTAGTTTCTTTTGACCTGAAGCTACTTGAATGCCATCACGAATCCGTAGATACGTTCCGCAACGGCAAATATTGGTCATGGCTGCTTCAATATCAGCATCACTGGGTTTCGGATTACGTTTAAGTAAAGCGGTTGCGGCCATTAACTGCCCCGATTGGCAATATCCGCATTGCGGTACATCGAGTGCAATCCATGCTTTTTGCAAGGCAGTACTGGTATCTTTTGATAAACCTTCGATCGTGGTAATTTGTTGTCCTACGGCACTCGACACTGGCACCGAACAAGAACGAACCAGTGCGCCATTAATCAATACCGAACAGGCGCCACATTGAGCAATCCCGCAACCGTATTTCGTGCCAGTTAAACCAGCATGATCTCGAATCGCCCATAACAAGGGCATATTTGTTTCTACATCTAGGTTTCGCACTACTCCATTAATCGTCAACTGCATAACAGCCCCTCCAATTTATATCGCGAATACTAGGATAGTAAATCAATTTAATCTCTAGGCAATCGACCTAGTTTAGCAATCTGGTATTAACAGTAAAATCATTTGGCCATGAGGAATATAAGACTAAAAATGAATTTTATGATTGCTAAAAAAACTCAAAAGCCTTTATTGGTCTGTTTCCTCTCTTTAGTTGCTTTTTGTGCGTTTGCACAAAATACTAGCCCTAATTACCCCAATAAGACGGTTCGGATCATTGCTCCAGTGGCGGCTGGTGGGGGTCTCGATGCGATTGCGCGTGCCGTAGCCGAAAAGCTCACCCGACTGACTGGGCAGTCATTTATTGTTGAGAATCTAACGGGCGGCGGCGGAATTATTGCCTCACAAACCACCGCAAAAGCAAACCCCGATGGCTATACCCTAATGATTGGCTATGTCGGCACCCATGGCACTAACCCTGCGATTCGTAAACTCCCCTACGATGCAATTAAAGACTTCACACCCATTGGAATGATTGGGGCAACGCCGAATGTCTTAATCGTCAATCAGGATGTGCCCGCTAAAAATGTTCAGGAGCTCCTCAACTACACCCAAAAAAATCCGGCTAAATTAAGTTATGGCTCCGCTGGTCAAGGCACACTGACCCATTTAGCAATGGAGCAGTTCAAAATGGCGGGGAACTTTTTTGCAGTCCATATCCCTTATCGCGGCATTGCGCCCGCTTTTACTGATTTAATTGGCGGACAAACCCAAATGATGTTCCCGGCCTTATTTGCAGCCCTACCCTATATCAAATCGAACCGTGTGCGGGCGCTTGCAGTCACGGGTGCTAAGCGTAATCCACTGATCCCGAATGTGCCCACGTTTAAAGAATTAGGCTACAGTGGTTTTGAAGGACAGCAATGGTATGGGATTGTTGGCCCCGCCAAATTACCCGAAGCGATTGTCACTAAATTAAATAGTGATTTAAATAAAGTTTTAAATAGCCCAGAATTAAATGAAAAATTTCAACACGAGGCATTAATTCCAATGCCGATGAGTCCCGCTCAATTTGGTCAATATATCGTGGACGATATCGCGCGCTGGACTAAGGTTGCCAAAGAGCGAAAAATTGAAATTGAATAAGTATTGAAAAATAAATCGATTCACTCATTTTTATATATAGGAAACCATGTCAACTTCGATTCAAAGTGCCGCCGATTTAAATGCCCCGCCCGTTACTAAAATCCTAGCTGATTTTGTCTCCCAGCATCCCAGCCAAGGATGGTCTGCTGAAGTTGAGCATGAGGCTCACCGCACTTTGATGAATTGGCTCGGTTGTGCAGTTGGTGCTAGTGGTCATGACAGCGTCCAATCGGCTTTAGCTGCTAGCCAAGAATTTGCTCCCGCACCACAAGCCACTATTCTAGGCAGAAAAGATCGTGTTGACATGGGAAGTGCGTCACTAATCAATGGCATCAGCTCCCATACTTTCGATTTTGATGACACCCATTTAAAGACTGTAATTCATCCAGCAGGTCCGGTGGCTTCAGCCATTTTGGCATTGGGCGAACATACCAACGCCAGCGGTCGCGAAATCATCGATGCTTTAGTTTTGGGGATTGATGTGGCCTGTCGCGTTGGTAATTGCATGTACCCCAATCACTACCATATTGGTTGGCATATCACTGGCTCCACTGGCATGCTAGGTTCAGCAGCCGCCTGCTCGCGTTTGTTAAAACTCGATGCTGAAAAAACCAAAATGGCGATTGGTATTGCAGCCTCGCAACCGATTGGTGTCCGCGAACAATTTGGCACAATGACTAAACCATTTCACCCAGGCGGTGCGGCACGGGTTGGGCAAATGGCAGCCTTATTAGCCAAACATGGCTTTACCTCAAGCGCAAAAGCACTGGAAGCCGGTCGTGGATTGATTCAAACCGTATCGACCAAAGCCGATTGGACTGAAATCGATCGTCAATTAGGAAAGAATTTTGAAATATCCCTGAATACCTACAAACCATTTGCGTGTGGCATCGTAATTCACCCCACTATCGATGCTTGCGCCCAACTGAAAGCCAAAGGTGTGAACTATCAAGAAGTCGAGCGTGTCGAATTAAAGGTTCATCCCTTGGTGCTCGAGTTAACTGGTAAAAAAACCCCCCAAACAGGGCTAGAAGGAAAATTCAGTATTTATTACGGCGCTGCTTTAGGTCTTATTTTTGGCCAAGCATCGGAACAGGAATACGCCGACGCTATAGTGAGACGCGCTGATGTCGTTGCTTTGCGCGACAAGGTACAGGCTAATATTGATCCTAATATGAGCGAAGATAGCGTTGAGGCAATTGCCATTCTGAAAAATGGTAATCAAGTCAAAGTGCAGGTGGCACACGCGATCGGTTCACTAGAAAATCCGATGAGCGACCAAGCGCTCGAGTCAAAATTTATGAATTTAAGCGAGCCAATTTTAGGCAAACAACAAACCCAAGAATTAATTAAGGCGTGCTGGAATTTAGGTAAAGCAAGCGATCTCAAATCATTATTAAAATTGTCCACTCCAAGCTAATCAATTCCAAATGAAGATTGATTCCATCGTCAACCGCCTTTTTGTTTGGCGACTGTGTTTTCCGCTGACCGCCCTCTGCGCCTATCTCGTTTGGAGTGAACCCCTCAGTGAAATTCCGCACATCTTGCTTTTCATTTTTGCCAGCGGCGCTGTATTGGGAGTTTACGATCGTCTACAAACAAAACATGCCATTCTTAAAAACTACCCGGTCATCGGTCATTTTCGTTTTTGGTTTGAAACGATTCGCCCTGAGATTCGACAATACTTTATAGAAACTGATACGGAAGAAATTCCTTTTTCACGCAATCAACGCGCTTTGGTATACCAGCGCTCAAAAGGTCAATCTGATCAACGCCCCTTTGGCACCCTCGATAACGTCTATAAACCAGCTTATGAATGGTTTATTTATTCGAACAAACCAACTAAGAAAGCAGTAGCAGAAAATTTACGAAGCAAGGTGGGTGGCAAATCGTGCCAACAGCCCTATGACATATCAATCTTCAATATTTCAGCAATGAGTTTTGGGGCACTTTCAGCCAATGCCATCATGGCATTAAATCGCGGCGCCAAGTTGGGTAATTTTGCCCACGATACAGGTGAAGGTTCAATCTCACCCTACCATCGCAAATTCGGTGGTGATCTAATTTGGGAAATTGGTTCTGGTTATTTTGGTTGCAGAACTCAAGACGGTCATTTTGATCTGGATTCATTTAGCAAACAGGCGAATGACCCACAAGTAAAAATGATTGAAATTAAATTATCGCAAGGAGCCAAACCTGGGCATGGTGGAATTCTTCCCGCGGCTAAAGTAACTTCGGAAATTGCCCTAACGCGCAATGTGCCAATGGGTCAAGATTGTATTTCCCCGAGTCATCATTCCGCATTCAACACACCAGAAGAACTAATGCAATTTATTGCAAGCTTGAGAAGCGCATCGAATGGTAAACCGATTGGCTTTAAATTATGTATTGCTAAACCAAAAGATTGGTTTGCTATGGTGAAAGCTATGCTAACAACTCAGATCACGCCCGATTTTATTGTGGTCGATGGTAGCGAAGGTGGCACGGGTGCTGCCCCCGTTGAATTTATTGACCACGTTGGCATGCCAATGCGCGATGGCTTGAGCCTGGTACACGCCACTTTAATTGGGGCTCATTTACGCGAGCAGATTCGAATTGGCGCCGCGGGCAAAATTATTTCGGCATTTGATATTGTTCGCACCTGTGCGATGGGAGCAGATTGGTGCAATTCGGCGCGTGGCTTTATGTTTGCAATTGGCTGCCTCCAATCACGTACTTGCAATACGGATCGCTGCCCCACAGGAGTAGCTACTCAAAATCAAGAAAGGCAAATGGCATTGAATCCTTTCGACAAAGGTGATCGGGTTCATCATTTCCAAGCGAATACCCTAAATGCCGTTTCTGAATTATTGAGCGCTGCAGGACTTACCCATACCTCCGAAGTTACACCCGATTTAATCATGCGCAGAAATACCAATGGAATCGCTGAATCGCTCGACGCGTTTTTATTTAGTCTCGAACCAGGTGCTTTACTAGGGCCTAATCCAGAAAAAGAATTAAGTCACTATTCAAAGCACTTTGCCAATGAATGGTTAGCGGCCGACCCACAAAATTGGTAGCTTTATCCGATGTTATTTGGTCCGCCAGATACCTTCTATGAAGCCCCTCAAAATGCTAAAATGAATCTACTTCATAATACTGAATTTAGTAATCTTTATAAAAATAATCATAAAAAATAAGTACTTAAGCTAGAAATCAATGAATCAACCAGTAAACCCGAGTGTCATTAAAGTCGTACCACCCGATTACGTCAAAAATACTCAGTTGATACACTGGGTGCAAGAAATTGCCACCCTCACCCAACCCGATCATATTCACTGGTGCGATGGCTCCCAAAAAGAATACGATGAACTTTGCGAACTACTCGTTAAAGCGGGGAGCTTAAAACGGCTTAACCCTGCAAAGCGAAAGAATTCCTTCTTAGCGTGGTCCGATCCGCAAGACGTAGCGCGTGTCGAGGACCGAACTTTTATTTGTTCGAAACACAAAGACGATGCAGGACCCACCAATAACTGGGTCGATCCTGATGAAATGCGGAGGACCTTAACGCCTCTTTTTACAGGATGCATGCGGGGACGAACCCTCTATGTAGTACCTTTCTCGATGGGTCCGATCGGTTCTCCGATTGCTCATATTGGTGTTGAGCTTTCTGATAGTCCTTATGTTGCTATCAATATGCGGATCATGACGCGCATGGGTAAAGCCGTGATTGATCTACTTGGAAAAGATGGTGAGTTTGTTCATTGTATTCACTCGGTTGGTAAACCCCTACTACCTGGCGAAAAAGATGTGGCCTGGCCTAACAATCCGAGCAAATATATTGTTCACTATCCCGAGTCGCGTGAAATTTGGTCATTTGGCTCGGGTTACGGTGGCAATGCTCTGCTTGGGAAAAAATGTTTTGCCTTGCGCATCGCCTCAACTATGGGGCGCGATCAGGGTTGGCTTGCTGAGCATATGCTGATCTTAGGCGTGACTTCACCTGCAGGAAAGAAATTTCATATTGCTGCGGCTTTCCCATCAGCCTGTGGAAAAACCAATTTCTCGATGATGATTCCACCCAAAGGATTCGATGGTTGGAAGGTCACGACAATTGGTGATGATATAGCTTGGATTAAACCCCGCAAAGATCCCGTTAGCGGTAAAACGCGTTTGTTCGCGATTAATCCTGAATCGGGTTACTTTGGCGTTGCCCCTGGAACCAATCGTGCGACTAATGCCAACTGCATTGACTCTCTAAATCAAGACGTCCTATTTACGAATGTCGCCCTCACTGATGATGGCGATGTTTGGTGGGAAGGGCTTACCGATACCCCGCCTGCTCATTTAATCGATTGGCAAGGAAAAGACTGGACGCCAGAGGATGGCAAATCAGGTCGCGCCGCAGCCCATCCTAATGCCCGCTTTACGATGGCAGCCATGAACAATCCCGCAGTCGATCCAAACTGGGATAACCCCGAGGGGGTTCCAATCGATGCTTTTGTCTTTGGTGGCAGACGCTCGAATACCGTGCCCTTGGTGACCGAAGCACGCGACTGGGTCGAGGGCGTTTATATGGCAGCGACCATGGGCTCTGAAACTACCGCAGCGATTACTGGAAAGGTCGGCGTAGTGCGACGCGATCCGTTTGCGATGATTGCTTTTGCTGGTTACAACATGAGCGATTATTTCCAACACTGGCTTAGCATGGGCAAAAAATTGGCTAACGAAGGTGCGATTCTGCCGAAAATTTATTTGGTCAATTGGTTTCGCAAAGACGCGAACGGTAAATTTGTCTGGCCTGGTTTTGGCGAGAATATGCGCGTTTTAAGTTGGATACTGGATCGTGTCGCTGGCAAATCGAATGCAACCGAAACACCGATTGGCAATTGTCCGAGTTATCAGGATTTAAATTGGGATGGTCTCAATTTAAATACCGAACAATTTGAAGACGTTATTTCAATTAATTCAGATGACTGGAGAGCTGAACTTGAAATGCATAACGAGCTCTTTGAAAAACTGGCGAATCGCCTCCCTCAAGAATTATTAGAAACGCGCAAGAAATTACAAGAGCGCTTAGGTCTTTAAACTAAGTCATTAGCTGATTACCCACAATCCCTTCCGGTTTCCAATAAGATAGAGGGATGAATACTGCTATTAAAACGTTTTATCGCAATGCGTATCAAGCCCCCCTCTTTCAAATTACCCAGGTAGACCTGAGTTTTCAGTTAGATCCCAATCAGACTCAGGTTTATAGCAAACTTCGAATCAAGCCCAACTCAGAATCAGCTATCGCAGGAAATGCAGTTCTGGAACTCGACGGCGAGGATCTTGAGTTAGTTGAAATCAAAATCAATGGTCAGACTCATGCGCGCTATGAATTAAAACCCAAGCAACTTCATCTCAAAAAATTACCGCAAGGAAGCGCTGAATTTCTTTTGGAAATCAAAACCATTTGCAAACCCGCATTAAATACGATGCTAGAGGGTTTGTATATCTCTAATGGTCATTTTGTGACGCAATGTGAAGCCGAGGGATTTAGACGAATTACCTACTTTTTAGATCGACCCGATGTGATGGCGCGCTATCGCGTCACCATCGAGGCCGATAAATCAAGGTATCCCATTCTTCTCTCCAATGGTAATTTAGAAAGTCAAAGCGATTTACCCCATGGTAAACACCAAGCGATATGGGTTGACCCTTTTCCAAAACCGAGCTATTTATTTGCACTCGTAGCTGGAAATTTGCAGTGTCTAGAAAGAAACATTAAAGCCAAAAGTGGTGCCAATAAACTTCTGCAAATATGGGCTAACCCAACTGACGTTAGCAAAACTGAATACGCCATGGACTCTTTGGTACATTCGATTCGCTGGGATGAAGAACGATTTAATTTAGAACTCGATCTAGATCGCTTTATGATTGTTTCGGTTGGCGATTTCAATATGGGCGCGATGGAAAATAAAGGCCTTAATATTTTTAACTCGCAATACGTCTTAGCCGATCCCGAATTAACGCTTGACCATACCTATTTCAATATTGAAAGTATTGTTGCGCATGAATATTTTCATAACTGGACCGGAAACCGCGTTACCTGTCGCGATTGGTTTCAACTGTCTTTAAAAGAAGGGCTAACTGTATTCCGCGATCAAGAGTTTTCATCCGATCGCATAGGCACACCATCGGGACGAGCCTTAAGACGGATTAAAGTGGTAAATACCTTACGGACCAGCCAATTTATGGAAGATGCTGGGCCCATGGCGCATCCGGTTCGCCCCGAATCGTATGAAACGATTGATAACTTTTATACCTCGACGGTATACAACAAAGGTGCTGAAGTGATTGGCATGATGCAAACACTTTTGGGCATCGACGGCTTCCGTAAGGGTTTTGATTTATATATTCAGCGCCACGATGGCCAAGCCGTCACCTGCGATGATTTTGTGGCTGCGATTGCCGATGCGAATCAATATGATCTAACGCAATTCAAACTCTGGTACTCGCAAGCCGGCACCCCTCGTGTACAAGTGCAGGAGCACTTCGACGAACAAAAGCAGGAATACACCTTAATGCTGACACAATCCTGCCCCCCTTCACCAAAACAAGATCACAAAGCAAATTTTCATATTCCTTTGCGAACTAAATTGATTAGCCCGCAGCATCAGGAATCACTCAATCAAGAGTGGCTATGGGAACTAAAAAATAAAACCGAAACGGTCACGCTGAATCACATTACCCAAAAACCGACCTTATCGATTAATCGCCAGTTTTCAGCCCCGATTATTCTGGAATACGAACAACATGAAGCCGATTTAATCCGTCAGTTAGAACACGATGATGATGCTTTTAACCGCTGGGAAGCCTCACAAAAACTCAATACACACCTCATCCTCAAGGGTGAAAGTCCATCGAGTAGATTGTTAGGGGTATATAAAAATATTCTCAATAACCCCCAACTCGATCCCGATTATCGTGCTCTGATTTTTACCTTACCCAGCGAAAACTACCTGTATCAACAGTTAGACCAAGTAGACCCACTCAAGTTAGCCCAAGACCGCTTGAATTATCTGCGTATTCTAGCCGCTGAATTGGAACCAGATTGGCTGCAAATCTATCAAGATCTTCAAACCAATGAGCCGTACAGTCCAGATATCAGCAGCATGGGTCGGCGTTCATTAAAAAATACGTCGCTCAATATGCTATTGCAGAACAATACAAGCAAGTGGGAGTCGCTGGCACAGCAACAGTATGAAAAGGCAAATAATATGACGGACCGCCTCGGTGCGCTCAGCCCCTTAACATTGCTCTCAGCCGATTCATCGACCCACTATTTAAATCATTTCTATAAGAAATTTGAAGCTCATGATTCAGTCATTGATACTTGGTTTTCAATTCAGGCCTTACGCTACCCGAGCTCCAAGTGTGTATTAATTGATGCCGTTCAAGAACTTTGTAAACACCCAGCTTTTAAAATGAGTAACCCGAATCGAACTAACAGTCTTCTGAGCTCCTTCTGTTTTAACAACTCCTTGTCTTACCATCAATTGGATGGAAGTGGATATGCCTTTTGGGCTAGCAAAGTGATTGAATTGGATGCGATTAACCCCAGTATTGCCGCAAGACTTTCTCGGGCCAACCTTAATTGGCGAAAATTAACACTGTCGCATCAAGAGTTAATTCAAAAAGCCATTAAAAAAGTGCTCGACCACTCGTTACTGTCGGTGAATGTGCGAGAAATACTAAGTAAAACTTTAGCCTAGTGCGTTGCGCATGGCGGTAATCACGGCAGCATAATCAGGTTTACTAAAAATAGCTGAACCAGCCACAAAGGTATCTGCACCAGCTTGCCCAATCGCGGCAATATTGTCGACCTTAACGCCGCCGTCCACTTCTAAATGAATTTTTTTGCCCGATTGTTTCTCATACGCATCTAACTTCGCCCTTACCAGTTTTAATTTATCCAAGGTGCTAGGAATAAAAGATTGGCCGCCAAAACCAGGATTAACCGACATGAGCAAAACTAAATCAATCTTATCCATCACATGATCGAGATGGTGAATTGGGGTTGCAGGATTCAATACCAATCCCGCCATACACCCTGAATCACGAATCAGACCAAGGGTACGATCAATATGAGCACTTGCCTCGGGATGGAAACTAATCACATTGGCGCCTGCTTTTGCAAAATCCGGAATAATGCGGTCAACTGGCTCAATCATTAAATGCACATCGATAACAGCGGGCTTTCCATCCTTCATAGCATGAGGACGAATCGCCTCACATACCAAGGGGCCAACCGTTAAATTGGGCACGTAATGATTATCCATCACATCAAAGTGAATCCAATCAGCGCCTGCTGATAAAACGGATTTAACTTCCTCGCCTAAGCGCGCAAAGTCGGCAGAAAGTATCGAGGGGGCAATAATCGGAGACTTCATACGCTCTATCTTAACCTGATTTTTTTTCTTTCAATGAGAGCGCAATGCCAATCGCGATGAGACAAAAGGCAAGCCCATGGTATGGCGCTGGCGGGTCTCCCAATAACAGCGTCGATAACAGCGCTGTAAATAACGGAATTAAATTCCCAAAGAAAGACGCAACTGTCGGGCCTGCTCCAATCACACCCAAACCCCATAAGCGATAGGCAATTAAGGATGGGCCAATCACAATAAATAAAACTAAAATAACAGTAAGCCAATTTAATTCTATATGGATATTACCCATATTCCACTCAATCGCAGTAAAAGCGATCGTCCAGAGAGAGCCAATTAAGACTTGAGCAAATAAAAAATGGGCCCAAGGCCAAGAGCGCTCATTGCTAATACCTGGTTTACTTAACATCCAACTGTAGGTACCCCAGCCAATCGATGCTAAGACCATAAACAAATCACCAATCACCCATTCAAAAGCAAAAAAAGCACTCCAATCACCACGCGATATCACAATAGCAACACCAATGATCGATATCAGCGCCCCTAATAATTGCAAAAAACGGGGTCGAGTTTGAAAAAAGAGCGCGCCAATCAATAAAACCCAAATCGGCATACTAGCGCCAATTAAAGTCACATTAATGGGAGTTGATGTTTCTAAGGCTAAATACATCAATGTGTTGTAGCTACCCACGCCAAATAAACCGAGCAACAAGAAGCGTTTACGGTGTTGCCATAAATCACTACCCCGTTTAAGCACCTGCCACCCAAAAGGCAATAAGATCAAAACTGCTAATACCCAACGAATCGTGCTCAAAAAAGCAGGGGAAATAGAAGCTAATAGTAAACGGCCAGCAATCGCATTGCCAGCCCACAGCACCGTTGCTGAGAGTAAATAAAAAATGACCTTCCAATTGAGTTGGGTCATTTTAATTGTTCATTTTTTTGATATATAAAAAAATAGGAAGAAATACAAATAATAAATAATATAGCTAAGATGACCAATGGATAAATCGCTTCTTTAGTCAAAACCAACATGACCATCACCACCGACAACATAGTTGCCGCAATCCAAGAAGAATAAGGCCATAATTTAGATCGATACGCTAAATTACGTAGACCTTCATTGCCAATTTTTTTACGAAACTGCACGTGGGTATATAAAATCACAAACCAAATCAGTAAGCCAATTAAGGTAATAGCGTAGGCCAAATAATCGAAAGCCTGTTTGGGGATAAAGTAATTAATGCAAACCCCCACACTGGCAAACACCACGATGCTCAAAATCGCCAGATAAGGCACCCCATGAGAGGATAGGCGCGCCAATGATTTAGGCGCTTGTGATTGAATCGATAAGTTATATAACAAGCGACCCCCACTAAATATCCCAGCATTACACGAGGATAAAGCGGCAGTAATTACAACAAAGTTCATAAACCCAGCCGCTTGCCGCATTCCAACTTGATCAAATAAAGCCACAAAGGGACTGCCAAATTGATCGACCCTATCCCAAGGGGCTACCGATAAAATAATAAATAAAGCGCCAACATAAAAAATGAGGATCCGCCAAGATAAAGAATGAATTGCATCGGGAATGGTTTTATTTGGATTAGAAGCCTCGCCAGCAGAAAGTCCAATCATTTCAACACCCAAATAAGCGAAGAGCATCAGCGGCATAGCCAATAAAAATCCCGAGAAACCATTGGGGAAAAACCCACCGTGATCCCATAGATGATGAATTCCAGCTGGGATACCTTGATGCGAATAGCCAAAAAAGATGGCCATTAAACCAATCGCAATCATGCCAATAATGGTGGCTACCTTAATCAGAGCAAACCAATATTCAAATTCACCAAATAGCTTTACTGAAATAAAATTAATCGAACCCATTGCCAAAATAGCTGCTAAAGCCCAAATCCACTGGGGTGTATCAGGAAACCAGAGACCCATATAAATCCCTACTGCAGTGACTTCAATAACAGCAATCACGCCCCAATAAATCCAATAACCCCAACCGACGACATAACCCATAAATGGGCCAAGATACTCATGGGCATAAGCGGCAAACGAGCCTGCAACGGGCTTATAAACCGCCATTTCACCCAGAGCGCTTAAAACAAAATATGCGACAACCCCGCCAATTAAATACCCCAACAAAATCGACGGGCCGGCTAATTTAATTACGGTTGCAGAACCTAAAAAGAGGCCCACACCAATCGCTGAACCTAATGCCATCAGACGCATTTGGCGACTCGAGAGATCACGTCTTAAAGAATGGGTCTGCATGGTTGATTTTCCAAAAATATACCGAAATGCTTAAATTATCCCTACAATTCAAAATCATGGCATTTAAATCCAAACGACGCACTGCCCTTTCGAGCCTGATGCGAATCACTCTAGCAAGCTTATTCGGCAGTATTTGCGGTTTTGGCCTGATTGATTCCAAGCTCAGCATAGCCGCTAATATACCAAGCGCTATCGAAGATCGCCAATTCATTAGTAGCGATGGTATCAAGTTACATTATTTAAGCGGTGGCCAAGGTGAGCAAACTTTAGTTTTTATACCTGGTTGGCTCATGCCTGCTGAAATCTTTCAGTCGCAACTGAATTATTTTTCGCAACGCTATAAAGTGATTGCTCTAGATCCCCGCTCTCAGGGCAAATCGGATATTTACATCAACCCCAACTCTGTAAAATTAGCCGAGGCACGAGCGAAAGACATTCACGAGCTCCTGATCCACAGCAAGACGCAAAACCGAATCATATTAATCGGCTGGTCTTTGGGTGTGATGGAATCGCTAGACTACATTCATCGTTATGGAACCCAAGGAATTGATGCGCTGGTTTTAATTGATAACTCGATCGGCGAGGGTCAGCCCCCGCAGAATACCTTGCCGAACAAAAAGTCCAAAAATCTAAACACGGATGAATTTAAAAATTACATCAAGTCTTTTGTGCGGGGGATATTTAAATCGAATCCTCCGACCAATGTAGTTCAACCGGTTGAAAATTCAGCCTTACGACTATCGAATCAACCCAATGCCGCTTTTCAAATCCTCAACAAACCCTACCAGCGCGAATACTACCGTGACGCCCTATACACCAGTCAAATTCCGGTCTGGTATGCCATTACGCCCAAGTTTAGTAAACAAGCTGAACTATTGAACGCCAAATACCCATTGGGAAGTAGTACGGTATATCCCAATGCTGGGCATGCTTTATTTGTCGATCAAGCCGATGCTTTTAATCAACAATTAGAAGAATTTATCAATAACAAGACGAAATTAGCTCAACGCTGAATTGGTATTTCAAGTTATTTTATTTTCGATTACCAATCATGAGAACCGAACCGCCCTCTTTTTCATAACCAATGCTAAAAGGCAGGCTTTCTTTACTGCTGTGCGTGGCGTAGTAATCAGCCAGGCGTTGGGCAGAAGCCTTGCCTGCCCATAAATGATTTGGAGCTACAAATTTACCAAACAATTCCAAATGAAAATTTGAAGCTAAGACATCGATATCCAAACCAGTTTCATCCTGCACAATCCAAGTGGCGTTTAAGGAAAGCACGCCAGCTAATTTAGAAAAATTTTTATTCTGCAAAAGATGGGAAGCTGACTTTAATAAAACGGCTTGGCTGCTCATTTGATTCAATAATGAAATGAGGCCCGAGGTTTTTTCTAAACTAGTATTGGCTAAATCGGCATTAACATAATCAACAGTCACTTTTCTACCTTGCTTCGACTCTAAATAAAAACGCACTCCGCGAGCCTCCTCTGAAACGCCTTGTATCATCGTCAACTTCCCATCTGCATTCAGTTTTAGAGCGCGTATATCCAAAACTTGAAAGCCAGAAAATGCTAAGTTATAAATTAAGAGTTTAATAAATCGAGGCTTTGGGCCATTTTTACCGTTTAAATCATTGGTCAAATAATAGCCGCGACGAGCAAAGCCGTTCAACATAGAACACTCAAATTGTTGAGCGCTTTCTGAGCTTTTTTCGGGCTGCCCTAAATAAGCGTATTCAGGAACTTGATCTGCAACTAATAAATAATAATTTGCCTTTGGGAACAAACTCAAGGCAGAAACAATGTCAGGGCCTGAAAATGGATAAAACACGGTTTGATAATTTGCTTTGGATAGGTAGGCATCACTCCATGCCCTTACCTTGCTTTGAATGCGACCCTCATACGACTTCAGTTGTGCTTCAAATCCTGCGCAATCGATTGACGTAATTGCTCCCAAAGCTTGCTTATCGGTAGAGGCGCAGACCAACAATGGAATAAATAAGACAGCAACTAAAAAGCTGGTTTTAAATACCCTACCCCGCCGATAAAATGAAAAATAAGACCGCAAATTAGGATTTTCCAAAGAGCATTTTATGCAGGGATTTTCCGCCCATTTCATCACGCATTAATTTAAACATCAAATAATGAAGCAAGATGAGCCAATAGATCAACATCATGGCAGTAATAATAGTGACCTGACCGTGACCAAAATTCTTCATCGATGCAAAAAAATGATGCGAATGAAATAAACCCTCAAACCCTTTTTCTACAAAACTCATCATCGTTACAAAGGCTAAATAAGCTAAGGAGTGTTTAAGCAGGGGTAAAACCACAGAATCATCGCGATTGACCCTCATCGGAAATAGCAATTCGGCTGTAATCATAAACTTTGCCACAATCGCTGCTTTGATTAACGCTAAGGTAAAAGGGAAGTTCATATCGGATCGATCAATTCCAAAATTACCCTCAACCATCGTTAGCAAGAAAGAGATTGAACAAAACCAAATCGCTAAATAACTTGCAAGCAAAAGATATCTTTTCAACTCCCCTGAAAAGCCTTTTCTAATCCGTTGAAAACGAGATTCGTTTGGACTGGATTGGTTTTCAGACATCATGCTATTTTAGCCTAAGAAAATATCTAAATTTTCATTCAATTTGGGGCAAAATAGACCGATGAAGCTGAATCTTGGTCAAAAATTAGGTGCCCAGCTTACCCTGACACCGCAGTTGCAGCAAGCGATACGCCTGCTGCAACTCTCTGTCCTTGAAATTGAGCAAGAGTTACTGCAAGCCGCCGAGGACAACCCTTTCCTAGAGCTTGATATTACCCCTGCAGATGATCGCTTTGAGCCGATGCTTGAGGCCTCGCACTACACCAGCAACACCACAATCAATCGGAGTGAGTCGGATGATGTTGAGGAGTTTGCCAGTCTATCCAAAGAAAACACCTTGCTTGAGCATCTCATACAGCAAATTAATCTATTAACCATTCCCAGTGATCAAAAAAAGATGGTTTTATTTCTTGCGGGGTCCTTAGATGAAGATGGCTATCTTCGTGAATCCTTTGCAGAACTAAAAACAGCCTTGCAAGAATTAAGTCAATTTGACGAAGACGTCCTTGGCGAACAGTTTGAACAATCTCTCAAAATTCTACAAAATATAGAAGCCAATGGGATTGGAGCCCGTACTTTAAATGAATGTCTTGAAATTCAACTAAATCATTTAAGCAAAGCTACTTTCGACCCTAAAATCCGGGATATTGCCTTGCGGATAAGCAATCGGTATTTAGACGAATTGGGTCAGCATCAGTGGGACAAATTAAAAAGTAAATTGCGCTGCACTGAGAATGATTTACGCGCAGCGGTCCATTTAATTCGATCGCTCGACCCGCATCCAGCGAATCAATACGCCTCACTCACTCAAGAAACTATCGCGCCCGATGTGTTTGTGAAAAAAAATAAACAAAAATGGGAGGTCTATTTAAATCCCAGCAACCAACCCAAAATTGATTTACGCAAAGAATATGTTGACCTCCTAAAAAGGTATAAACAAAAAGAAGAAAATGACCCATTTTTTCAAAAGTACAGCGAGGCCAAAACCTTAGTGAAGGCAGTTCGTCAACGCAGCGATACGATTTTGGCGGTAGCAAAAGCCATTGTCGATAAACAACAGGCTTTTTTTGAGAACGGCGATATTGCCATGCGCCCGCTTCTATTAAAGGAAATTGCCGATATCGTGGGTATGCACGAGTCTACGATCTCACGCGTTACGACCCAAAAATACTTAACCAGCAGTCAAGGTACTTATGCGTTTAAATATTTCTTTAGCACCCAAATTAACAAAGAACAAGGAAGCCATGTTTCCTCCAAGGCAATCCAAACCCTGATTAAGCAGATGGTTGATGCTGAGTCGCCATCCAACCCTCTTTCAGACAGCCTCATTTCTGACATGCTAAATCATGAAGGCTACCAAATTGCTCGCCGAACCATCACTAAATACCGAGAGCTCTTACAAATTCCGCCCGTTCATTCGCGCAAAAAAATGAATCTTGAAATCTAATGCACATTCAATTTCTCGGTGGTGCTGGAGAGGTAACTGGCTCTAAATATTTAATCGAGGGCAAGAGTTGTGGCCAAAGCCATCGTTTTTTAATCGACTATGGTATGTTTCAGGGCGGTCATGAGGCAAATGAAAAAAATCGGGTCAATTTGCCTTGCGAAGCAAATGCGATTGATTTTGTTTTATTAACCCATGCTCATATCGATCACAGTGGCTTGTTACCGCGACTTTGCGCGCAGGGCTTTCAAGGGCCTATTTTCTGTACTACTGGAACTGCCGCTCTGCTTAAAATAATGTTACTGGATAGCGCTCACCTACAAGAGGCCGATTTAGATCGCGCACTGAGAAAACAAAAAATTGGGAAATGGCGCGGCGACTTGCCCGAACCACTCTACAGTAGCAAAGATGCCTATGCATGCCTAAATCAAATCAAAGCGATTGC